>JANOIQ010000460.1:0-3385 GCA_031407835.1 Chitinophagaceae bacterium | reverse complement strand
GGGTAAGAAAAGGGGCGGTGATAATCATGTTGTAATGGCTTTTTGCCAATTGGGTTTTACCATCTTACTCCGCCCTTTGTTCTTTCGAAATCTGTTATTCCTTTGCTCTATAAATTTATTGAATTGTAAACATAGGATTGGTATTGCCAATAGTGGGGCTGGAAGGAAGTACAATGAGCGGCAGTAAAAATCCAGTCTTCAGTTCGGGCGGGACAAACAACGCTGGGCTTTAAATCTTAACTTCATCAAGGTATTTTCAATCGGCAGCGGTTCCAGGCGGTCGGAATTCTAATCCCCCACCATCGGCAATACCTGCCCGTTAGCGGTCACTATAAAGACAGCCCTTAATAAGAATAGGTTATGGACTTCGAAATAAAAAAACTTTCAACGCAAGATATTGTCGATTTTTCTGAACTCATAAGAATTTTTGAAGTAGTCTTTGAAATGGATAATTTCAAAATGCCTGACGAAAAGCATTTGCAAAATCTTTTAAGTAAACCTGACTTTTTCACATTTGTTGCTAAGTATGACAACAAGGTTCTTGGTGGACTAACTGTTTATATTCTTAACCGTTATTATTCTAAAAAGCCAATAGCCTACATCTATGACATTGGAGTTTTAGCCAACTATCAAAGAAAAGGAATTGGAAAAAAACTTATCACTTACCTGATTAATTATTGTAAAGAAAATGGTTTTGAAGAAGCATATGTAGAAGCAGAAACCGACGACACACAGGCAGTAAATTTTTATAGAACAACTTCTTTCAGTAATGAACTACAAGCAACGCATTTTACTTATTCCTTTGACAAAACAAACACGGACAACGCCAAATAATGGCGAAAGGGAAGAACAACGAACCGCTAACATGAACTGTGTTTTATGCAAGTCGGGCTTGACAAACTAGCATCAGCAAATAACAAGTGTCAACTTTTTTCAGAACGAGTCAAATATCAATCGGCAAGTGTTCCGCCAGGATCACTTAATGCCACTTCATTATTCCGGATTGTATCCGGCATTTGAAAAGCAATAAGTTCTTTCATCTATATTTGTTAATTGTGAAAGTGCCAAAAAACAAATACAATAACCTTTTAAAAAATATTGGTTCCGCCATTGAAACAGGCAGGAACAATGCCCTGTCGGCACTCAATAGCGCAAGCATCTACGCAAATAAATAATAGTAAGGTTGGCGCAAGAATGAGGCTTGGATATGTGAGCTGGCTTCTTGTGCCTGAATTGAAAAGGCACTGCCTGCAAAGTAAAGGTCGGCACCTCATCCAATAGCCATTGAATGCCGCCCATATGATGACTGTCAGCAAATAGTATAACACTAATTTTTATCTTCATTCATTCTTAATCATACTAAATCTCGATGTGATGAAAAAAATGATACTGTTCTCCGTAACCCTTATTTGCATATCGGCTATTTTATATGCCAACCCTTACTTTACAAATCAATCAAAACAGATAACAACTGATTCTGTGATCAGGTTTGACGGGCTGTATATTGCAAAGACCGGTGAAGTAAATATTCCCAATAATAAAATGGAGATATACACTTACATCAGGTTTTATCCTGATGGAACAGTTTATACACAAGCTGTTAATTCCTTTGACCCGGTAAAAGTAGCAGTATGGTTAGGAAAAAACGGGCGTTTTGAACGGAAGGGCACTTATAAAATCGAGGGATCTGAAATAAGTTTCAGGGTTACCAACGATGAATCACCCGATAAAAGACTGGAAGGCGCAATGTTTAACCAATACAATGGAAAGATTATGGGGAATAACCAATTGGCACTGCACATGAAATATACAGATGGAACGGAAAAGGATTTCCTGTTTGAATTTTCAAGTGTGGAAAAGCAAAAATAATCTTATCAGTATTCCTTTACAGCGGAGCTTTCAAACTGATAAAATAAAATTATCTTAGTGCAAGGGTATTGTTTGCATTACCATCTCTTATCATGATAATTTAAAATCTTAATAGTGAAGCATTCAATCATAATTACAGCAGCACTTATCTTTTCTTTTTCTCTCTCAGCACAAACGAAGAAAGCAGCTTTAACCATCACGCATCTTACGGGTGATTTTTATGTGTACACTACGTACAATGAATACAAAGGAACACCTGTTCCGGCAAACGGGCTTTATCTTGTAACAAATGCAGGTGTGGTGATCATCGACAGTCCCTGGGATACCACACAGTTTCAACCTTTGCTGGACAGTATTCAGGTAAAGCATCATCAAAAAGCAGTGATCTGTATTGCCACCCATTCGCATGAAGACAGAACTGCTGCACTGGAATATTATAAACAGAAGGGAATCAAAACATACACAACCAAACAGACCGACGAGATAAGCAAACTGGGAAATAAAAAACGGGCGGAATTCCTGATGAGCAAAGACACTGTTTTTAAAGTGGGACAATATTCCTTTCAAACTTATTATGCAGGGCAGGGCCACACACCCGATAATATTGTCATCTGGTTTGGAAAAGATAAAATCCTGTATGGTGGTTGTTTAATCAAAAGCATTGAGGCAACAGACCTGGGGAATTTAGGAGATGCCAATACAAAAAATTGGCCGGCAACCATCAGGAACATTCAGCAGAAATTCAAAGAACCAAACTTCATTATACCCGGTCACCAGGAATGGTTAAGTAAAGAATCATTAAATCATACATTGAAACTGCTGCAGCAACACAAACAGGGAAACATCCGTTGAAAGACAGCCTGGCGCAGAATGATTCGTTGAGATATTTTTTGTAATAAATACCAATAATTGGTACTTTTATAAAAAAGAACTCTATGTCACGTAACACGTCCATTTTATTAGGCGAACATTTTGAAGAATTTATTTCCACTAAAATATTATCTGGTAAATACAACTCGGCAAGTGAAGTAATCAGAACTGCGCTACGACTTTTAGAAGCTGAAGAACTCAAAATGAAAGACCTTAACAAGGCTCTTTCCAAGGGTGAGAAAAGCGCATTGGTGAAGAACTTTAAGCCAAAGTCTCATTTGAAGAAACTGCATGGTAAGGTCTTATGAAAACCCTTCCATTTGTTATTAGTAAAAAGGCGTTAGCTGATCTTGAAGAAATTTGGCATTATACTGTTGAAAAATGGTCTATCGAACAGGCTGATCGTTATTATGACCTGATATTTGATGAAATCAATTATATCTGCAAGAATATCAATGCTGGCAAATCAATGGAGCATGTCCGAAACGGCTATCGGGCATCGAAAGTTAAAGCTCACCTGATTTTCTACAGGATGGTAAATGAAAGGATAGAAATAATCAGAATTTTGCACGAGCGAATGGATGTTGATAACCGGTTTACTGATTAAGCATTTCCGCACAATACGCCTATATTTGCAGCCCTAAAA
>JANOIQ010000410.1:0-13947 GCA_031407835.1 Chitinophagaceae bacterium | reverse complement strand
GAAGTACCAGGCTGCCACAGCAATAAATGTTTCTGCAATAGGTATTGCAAGGAAAGCACCGGTCGATTTCAAATCAAGACCTTTTGCGAGGAAGTAGGCCAATGGAATTTGAAATGCCCAGAAACCAATGAGATTGATGATGGTGGGTGTTTTAGTATCGCCTGCACCATTCAAAGCCTGCGTCATTACCATGCCAATGCCAAAAAAGATATAAGCAGAACCGATGATCTGTAATGCCCTTGCACCGAACTTAATTACCTCTGCATCCTGCGTAAAAATCCGGATGATAGGGTTTGCAAAAAACACGAACAGTAACATCACAAAACTCATAAAAATGGCATTGTACTTTGCTGTGAGCAATACACTTTGTTCGGCCCGCTGTAATTGTTTGGCACCAAGATTTTGCCCTACTAATGTTGCGGCAGCATTACTCAGCCCCCATGCAGGTAAAATAAAGAACACCACATTACGTATGGCTATTTGATAACCGGCAGAAGCAGTAGTACCGCCAGTTTCAGCAACCAGCCTGGCCAGTATAATCCAGCTGCCGCTTGCAATAATAAACTGGAATGTTGCCGGCCATGCAATGGTAACGATCGATCGGATCAATTTTAAATCGAGATGAAAATGTGCTGCTGTCATCTTTATTACACCATCTCCTTTCAGCAAATGCCAGCATTGATAGGCAACACCGGCACTTCTGCCAATCACGGTTGCAATGGCAGCTCCTTTCAAACCATAGAAATGAATAAAGATGGGGCAGAGAATGATGTTGAGAATACTGGCCAGCCATAAACTTTTCATAGCTATAGCCGCATCGCCTGCACCACGAAAAATTCCATTAATTAAAAACAGTAACATGATGGCAACACTTCCACCAAGCATGATACGTGTAAACACGGCACCATCTCTTACAACATCTGCATGTGCACCCATCAAACGTAAAATATCGGCAGCAAAGATTACTCCGATGATGCTGAGAATGATGGTAACGATGACTGAGATAACCAGTGATTGTGCACCGGCATGTGCAGCAGCTTCCGGATTTTTTTCGCCAATCCTTCTGGCAACAACTGCTGTTGCCGCAGTACTTAAACCAATGGCAACGGAATAAACAATGGTAATCACCGATTCAGTTAAGCCAACCGTGGCAATGGCATTTTGGCCCAGTTTGCCTACAAAGAACATATCTACAACTGCGAATACACTTTCAAGACTCAATTCAAGAATCATGGGAATGGCCAGCAGGAAAACAGCTTTGCGGATGCTGCCCTGCGTATAATCCATCTGCTCACCTTTAAGCGCCTGCTTCAGTGTTTGAATATAATAAGATAGCCTGGTTGGGTTATTGGTATTAGTCGTCATGTATTTTTTTTAAAAGGTATAAGAAACTGAAATAAAGGGTAAAGCAGTTCCTGCTTCACTTGTACCGGGAGGTTTGTTTGTAAGACGACTTAGAGCTTCATATGCCTGAAAATAAGATGCCGCAAAACTAAAGAAATTATTTTTGCATTGTAAATGGGGTTCTTGACCAGCGGAAACTATCAGTGGAAAGCGGTATTTTTAGCCTGTAACATGATTTTTGATTGATTTATGGAAAACAAGTTTGTATTTTTATACATAATACGTAATACATGAAAAAGATAATCTTCACCCTTTCCCTGATTTTATTAATAACGGCTAGCTGGTCACAGGCCAGAATTCCGGTTAATGAACCTAACACAGGCACAACCACTAAACCCAACAATACTCCACCTGTTACCAATACAAGTAATACCAATACAGGTTCAAATACCAGCAGTGAGCTGAAAAAATACAGCGATCCACAGAGCCGGTTTACTATCGGCTACCCCGGCGAATGGAAATTTGAAGATAAAACAGAAAGTGCAGTAATTAAAATCACTTCACCTTCAGAAGGAAGTGAGGATAAGTTTAGTCAAAACGTGAATCTGCAAATCGAAACTTTATCGGCTGGCACAACCATTGAACAGTATGTAAAGTCAAATATGGATGGTGTAAAAGATATTGTAAAAGGATACCGGGAAGTTACTGCTATGTACTTTAACCGTAACGGAGGGAAAGCCTACCAGATTGTTTACAAAGGAAAGTATGGCGAAATGACCTATGAAATTCAGGTAAAGCAATTGTTCTGTGTTTCAAATGGTAAAGGCTATGTGTTGACCTATGTAAGCAAAGAAGATGAACGTGATGCGTTTGAAACAACAGCGAATAAGATATTCAATTCGTTCAAGTATTAATTTTCAAAGATCTTTATAATGAAGAAGCCCCGACGTAAGAGTCAGGGCTTCTTTTATGATGTGATGGTTTCTTTATTATTTCCGGCTGTTCATTTTTGCCAGTAAACGTAATATTTCCAGGTATAACCAAACCAATGTTACCAGTAATCCAAATGCGCCATACCATTCCATATACTTTGGTGCACCCATTTCACTTCCTTTTTCAATCATGTCAAAATCAAGTACAAGATTGAGTGCTGCTATAACAATTACAACCAGTGAAAATATAATTCCAAACGTGGAGCCGGTTGTTAAAAAGGCAAACTGAATTCCAAAGAAACTCATGATCCAGGTAAGTAAATAAAACACAGCAATACTTGCAGTGGCAACAAAAATGATGGATCTTAACTTGTCGGTTACTTTAATAATACGGAGTGTATAGAGTAAGTACATACTCGCTGCTACAGCAAATGTGATGAGTACAGCATGTGTAATAATGCCCGGATATTTTTCCTGGAAAATAAAATTGAAGTAAGCGGAGATAGCACCTACAAACAACCCTTCCAAAATTGCATAAGCAGGAGCAAGGTATCCGCTCCATTCTTTTTTGAAGGTAATCACCAGTGCAACAACTAACCCGCCTAATGCACCACCGAGCATTAAGGGCATAGGATTTTTACCTGCATCAAACCATTGCCAGGCAAAAGCGGCACCTGCCATAACCATCAGCATTAAAAATCCAAACTTATTCATCGTGCCACGAACAGTCATTGTTTCACCTGTTCCGGATGTAAGCGTTTTCTCAAATTGTTTTTCACTGAGGGTAGGGTTACCCGATTGAAATAAAGCCATGTTTTGTTATTTTAAAGAATAAAAATAAGGTTCTTTCAACTATTTGATTGTGTATTATCAGGCTGATCTTTTTTCTTCATCACATCTTTTAACATTTCTTCCGTTTCTTTTTTGAATTTACCGACTTTGTCTTTCAAATCAGCTTTCAGCTTTTCTTTTTCTTCGGGTGAAAGGCTGTTGTATTTAAAGAGGCCGTAACCGGCTGCTGCTCCAAGCAGTAAAGCTGCGAGTTGTTTAAGACTGGACATAGTTGTTATTTTAGAATGATTGATCAAGTTTCAGTCCATATCCAAATTACTGTCAATTCTTCATTTTTCCTGTATTCGGCAATGATTGTCATCAGTGTTTAAACTGCCATTTGGCAGAAAATCTGCTGAAATAAAATTTTCTAAGTGTTTTTGCGACTGAAATATTCATTAGAATATTTCTAAGATTGAATTTTTTCATAGATTGAACCCGCCTAATTTTGCATTGCTATGATAAGAAAACAAGAAGTCTTAAATGACGTGGTTATTAAGTTTGCCGGAGACAGTGGTGATGGGATGCAGCTCACCGGCAGCCAGTTTACAAACAATACAGCTATGATGGGGATTGACCTTGCCACTTTCCCCGATTTTCCTGCTGAGATCCGTGCACCGCAGGGAACGTTAGCAGGCGTTAGCGGTTACCAGTTACGTTTCAGCAGCGACAGTATCTTCACACCTGGTGATGAGTGCGATGTATTGGTATCGATGAATGCCGCTGCGTTAAAAGCAAATCTCAGTGCCTTAAAGAAAGGGGGAAAAATCATTGCCAATACCGATGGCTTTGATGCAAAAAATCTCCGCCTGGCAAATTATCCCGAAGGCGTAAATCCGCTGGAGAATGAAAGTCTTGGTAATTACGAAGTCATCAAAATTGATGTAACCAAAATGACCAGGGAAGCACTCGCAGAGTTCAGCATGGGTATGAAAGAGAAGGATCGTGCAAAGAACATGTTTGTACTGGGCTTTTTATACTGGATGTACAACCGTGATATGGACAATACCATCAGCTTCCTAAAAGAGAAGTTTGGTAAAAAGCCCGATATCATGAACAGCAATATCCGTGTGCTGCAGGCAGGTTTCAATTATGGTGATACAACCGAAACATTTACCACAACTTATAAAGTTGAAAAAGCAAAAATGGAACCCGGTGTGTACCGTTCCATCATGGGTAACCAGGCGGTGAGTTATGGTTTGATTGCGGCTTCACAAAAAAGCGGCTTGCAGTTATTCCTCGGTTCTTATCCCATTACACCAGCTTCAGATATTTTACACGACCTGAGCAAGTTCAAAGCATTTGGTGTAAAAACCTTTCAGGCCGAAGATGAAATTGCAGCTATTACTTCATCTATTGGTGCTGCTTATGGCGGCTCACTTGCTGTTACAACAAGCAGCGGTCCCGGTATTGCATTGAAAGGTGAAGCAATGGGTTTGGCAGTAATGCTCGAAATTCCTTTGCTTATTATTAATATACAGCGTGGTGGCCCTTCAACAGGTTTGCCAACAAAAACGGAGCAGAGTGATTTGATGCAGGCTTATTACGGACGTAATGGTGAATGCCCAATGCCTGTTATTTCAGCCTCAACACCGGCTGATTGTTTTGATGCGATATATGAAGCAGCAAGAATTTCTGTACAGCATATGACGCCTGTAATGTTCTTAAGCGATGGTTATATTGCTAACGGAGCCGAACCATGGAAGTTTCCACAGAGTGCTGATTTGCCTGAAATCAAAGTATCGTTCAAGCAGGGGCTGGATGAAGGTGAAGAAAAATTACAACCGTATAAGCGTGATGAAAAACTGGTTCGTCCGTGGGCTATTCCCGGAACACCCGGTTTAGAACATCGTATTGGTGGTTTAGAAAAACAGGATATTACCGGCAACATCAGTTACGATGCAGATAACCATGAACACATGGTAAAAACAAGACAAGCCAAAGTTGATATGATTGCAGATTATATTCCTTTGCAAACATTAGACAGTGGTCCGGAGAAGGGAAAAGTATTGGTGTTGGGATGGGGCAGCACCTATGGTGCCATTAAGAGTGCTTGTGCAGAATTACAGGCAAAAGGTAAATCTGTTGCGCATGCACATCTGCGTTATATCCGTCCTTTCCCAAAAAATTTGGGAGAGATTCTGAAGAATTATGAAACCGTGCTGATACCTGAACTTAATAACGGACAGTTGATCCGCATTATCCGTGATGTTTATTTTGTTGATGCGAAAGGATACAATAAAATTAAAGGTGTACCAATTACAAAAGGTGAGTTGATTGAAGAGCTGGGAAAATATTTGTAAGAAGTATTGAATAAATCAAAAAGCCATCAGTAAACACTGATGGCTTTTTGATAAGGTACAAAAGCATTTATCTATTGCATCTTCATCACTGTAATTACTTTCTGCAAAGAACCATTCTGCAAACGAAGGAAATAAACTCCAGGCGGTAAGCCATCATCATACACATCAATATTATAAGTGCCTGCAACATATTCTTTGCTGGTATGTACTTTAATAACCTGACCCAGTGCATTGATCTGCTGAATCATGGTATGCCCACCTTTGGTTGAAAACTGAATGGTAGCGTTGATGGTATATGGGCTTGGCCACATTTTAAAAACGAGATCGTTTGCATTGTTATTGGTATCATCAATATCATCGGGCACTCCACAAGGCCCGGTAATCAATGGAAGTGATTGATAATTCTTTAATAAGATATCATTCAATGCAGGTTGCTTTACACAAAACCATTGTTCCAGTACAGACGCATATACACTCCGGTAATCATACTGAAACGGAATATTGTTTACTACATTAATATCAGCAGGTATATCAGGGCTGTTGCCTAGAATTCCTTTTTTTACATGCTTTCCAAACATGATCAATGGAGCAGCAGCACCATGATCTGTTCCCAAGCTTGCGTTCGATTTAATACGACGGCCAAATTCTGAGTACGTCATCCCTATTACCCTGTCTTCTATCTGCATAAGTTGCAGATCATTTTGAAAAGCGGCAATAGAGGTTGATAAATTTTTTAATAACTGTGCATGCATACCTGTTGTAGTATCGCTTGCATTTACCTGCTTCTTATGAGTATCAAATCCACCAAGTGTTACGGTATAAACTCTTGTTTTCAATCCGCCTTTAATGAGTCGTGCAATCATTTTCAATTGTTCAGCAAAAATACTTTGTGCCGGATAGGTTGCCATTGTTGCGGCCTTCCGGTAAGCTTTGCGGATGATATCAGAATAGATTTTTGTTTTTTCTGATACAACTCTTAAAAAACGCAGTTCTTTATTTGCTGGTGCTGATGTTAATGGATAATCATGAAAGGGGTTGTCAAACGTATAAAGTTTTTCAGGATCAATTACTGAAAGCCCCATTGAATAAATACTTCCCTGCACCTCCAGTGTTGGTGCATAGCTGATCTGTATGGCCAAAGGATCGGGCATTGCATTACTTGGGTATGCATCAGGATAACCCGGAAATTCGCTTTCAAGATAACGACCCATCCAGCCTGTTTTCACACGGCTTCTTCTGTCGGTTGTAGTATCTCCGCTCATCCAGATATCTCCCGCATGAAAATGAGAAAAATTTGGATTATCGTAACCAACAGATTGAACAACGTTCATCTTGCCATCGTTGTACAGGTTTTGTAAATCGGTCATGATGGGGTGTAAGCCAGCTTTATCTGTTCCATCTAATCGCAGTACTTTACTCTGTGGAATAGCCACATTGGTTCTTGCATTATAATAGTTGGCATATACATCAAGCGGAACAACCATGTTAATGCCATCATTACCACCATTGAGCTGAATCAGTATCAACACATGATCTGTATCTGTTGCCTGTTGCAGCATACTTCCCAATGCAGTTTGATCTTCACTAAAAGCAGTAAACGAAAAACCATTCAGCAGGCTGGGCATGGTGATGGCGGCAGGTACTGTATTGCGTAAAAAATTTCTTCTGTTCATAGTTAAGGGTTACGTCTAATGAAAAAATGTTCAGCACAAATGATATTCAGGAAGGTTCATTAAAAATTTGAATAACTCTTTTAAAGCAGGATTAGTCACTGCCGCATTGTTGCTGTTCCATGCATTGGTCCACACTGTATTGTCAGCGGTGTTGTTTAAAAGAAGTCTTGTTTTCACATAGGTTCTTGAATTAGCTGATAGAGGATATCTTAAAAGCAAACCGGTCATATCACTGATCAGCTGATCAGGATCAGCAGGATTTGCTGACAGGCCGGCGAATGCACGTATATCCAATACATCATCATTGATCAGTGAATCTGTATAATCAGCACGTCTGGGCAATGAGTTGCTGTTTACCCATAATTCATAGTGCATGGGTTGCTGGTGGTAAGAAGGCCAGCCCGACACATCAGGTGTTTGAAATAGCTGCATCTGCATTTCTGCTGCTTTTCCAAACAGGTTATAAAAGAAAGGATATCCTGTTAAATAGTTTGTGTAAGCTGGAACGGTTACATTAAACTCACGCAGGGTGCCGATAATCAAATCAAATGGCGTTTTAATATAGCATGCCTGGTTAAGTGTATCAAAGAAATGTTCGCTTTTAAACAAAGCTGATAATACCGGTTTAATTTCATAGTTATTACTGCGAAGAATAGCTGCTAACGGAGCAATCACATTTGCTTCAGTTGCATCATCTATTTCGTAATACACAAACCATTTGTACAGTTTGCGTACAATAAACTTTGCCGCTTCGTTCGTGGCAAAAATCATATTAATGAGTGCATCTACTTCCTGGAAGGGAGTGTTGCTTCCTGTAATGGTTGTATTATTATAAAAAGCAGAAAATGTTTTTGAGCCTGTGTCATGTTCCCCTGCACTTAAGTGAGACCCTAAAGGAAATTCAGTGACACGTATTCCTGTCAATACCCTTGCTGCAGCCATTACATCGCTCTCTGTATAAGATGTAGTGGAATCTCTGCCAACTGTAAACAATTCCTGTAATTCTCTTGCATAGTTTTCATCAGGAGCCTGCCTCGAATTTAAATAACCATTCAAATGAACCAGCATGGCCGGATCAACAGTAACTTCTCTTGCCAGCGTTTTTACATTGCCAAGTGCATTGCTGCGTAGTAAATCGTGATGACGGTAGAGAAATCTGATATATCCAACTTCTGTTTCCTGCACTGCATAATGATGATGCCAGAACAACACCATTTTTTCCTGAATACTTCTTTGCTGGTTAAGCATTACACCTACCCACCATTTTTTTAAACTTTCAACTCTTGCCCGGTTGATTGATCCACGAATAATTTCTGCACTTGCAAGGTTGGGATCATTGACCCATGTTTGTCCTCTAACTACACCAAGATCATCATAGCTTCTGCCTTCTTCATCCTGAAGCAATCCATAATCTCTTAACGGAGGCGATGGAACAGATGTATTATTCAATAATTCATCAACCGCTTCATTTACAGATTTGGTTAGGAAATAATCAATATCTGTTTTCTTTGCACCAAACATGGTTCGCTTCAGCAGATGCGTTACTTCATTCATTGTCCAGCTTCCATTATAAGCACCAATGCCGCTTGCTTTATTGCTGCTATTTAATGCGACTGTTTTATTTTTTGTCCTTGCTGCTGATAGAAATGTCCTTCTGTCCATAGTGAAAAAATTAATTGATGAATTACCGGATCAGTATAAATGAACCTTTTTGCTGCCTGGGTTTATTCTGAATGTCTTTGTATTGGATATAATAAATAAACGTACCGGGCGGTTGTAATACACCTTTGTATGTTCCATCCCAGCGGTTGTTTATTTTATTTGATTGATAAACGATTTGCCCGAAGCGGTTAAAGATTTGCATCGAAAAACTTTCGGGCACTTTTCCTAGTGGACCAAACCAATCATTTAACTGATCGTTGTTAGGTGTAAATGCGTTGGGGGTTATTACAACTGCGTCTTCAAGCACAACCAGCGTAAAATTATCTGTGATGCTGCAACCTAAGGGAGATGTATTAACAGCTGTGTAAATGGTTGTTTGCATAGGGTTGGCAACAGGATTGGAGCATTTACTGCAACTCAATGTTGCATCCTGATCCCAGCTGATGCTGCCAGTAACAAGAGAAGGAAGAGTAATACTTTGTCCAACAAAAATGGTATCTCTTTTTTTCAGTTGATCGAAAGGACCTTTGATGAGGACGGGATTATAAGAAACAAATACTGAATCATAACCACAAACATCTCTGATTGTATCATTAACAGGAATGAAATTTCCAGTGCTGCAAACAGTTGAATCTTTCTGCTCAGCAACAGGCTCTTTTAATTTGATGATACCAAAATCTGCATCACCAAAACCAGCCTGCGAATTAAAGTCTTCATCATCTGATTCTGAATCACCTGCTAAATAATATTCATTGAGTAAAGGCTTATTGATGATGAAGCGCAGATGATCATTGCCGCTACCACCCCAGTTCTTTTTCCATACAATGTTTCCTTTGCTGTTGAGTTTTACAACCCAGTAATCACCATCGCCATTGGCATTGGTAATGTCGCCATTGGAGGAATAAGAAATACCACCAACAATATAACTGCTGTCTTTATCAGTTAAAATAACATTGGCATAGTCTGCATCAGTTCCGCCCAATACTTTCTGCCACTTAAGTTTTCCGCCCTGATCAATATTCAATACCCAGTAATCCTGACTTCCTTTAGCTCCACTTACATCACCATCTTTTGAAGTGGTATAACCGGCAAGTGTTAATGTGCCATCAGTTCCTTTCGTCATAGAATAAGCAACATCATTCTGTGAACCACCATATACTTTACTGAAAATTTTATTTCCATTCTGGTCAAGTGCAAGTAACCATACATCATAATTTTTCTGACTGGGAGGAATATCTCCATCAGTAGAATTAGCATAGCCACTTGCAAATATTTTTCCGTTGATTATTTCAATATCAAGCAATTCTTCATTATTTGTACCACCATAACATTTACTCCATTGAAGTACACCTGTTGCAGAAATTTTCATTAGTATACCATCTGTAAATCCGCCTGTTCCATGATTACCGGTGATATCAGCATTATTAGAGGAAGAAGATGCGGCAATTAAATAATTCCCATCACTATTGATTAAAATTCTGTTGCCAATATCAAGACCGTTACCTCCATATCTTTTTTGCCATTGCATATTACCGGAAGCGTCCAGTTTAATCAACCAGATATCTTTTGTGCCACCATATCCTGCAATTACATCACCATCAGTTGAATTGGTTTCACCCAATACAATATAACCACCATCAGTGGTCTGTTCAATATCTCTTGCACTTTCATAGCCGGTACCGCCGAATGATTTTTCCCATTGCACAACACCGCATGCATTTAATTTCAATACCCAAAGATCCCAGTAGTCACGGGGAGAATGTGTTGCCACATCTCCATCTTTTGAATCTGTGTAGCCGGCAACAATTGTTCCGCCATCAGATGTAAACTTAATTGTATAAGGGATATCAACAGTTGATCCGCCATAACGCTGAACCCATTGTTCAGGTGGAATTTGTGCGGATGTTTTTGCAGTAATAAAAACAAATAGCAACAAGTTGATAAGATGAGAAGGGTTCAGTTTTGTTAGTTGGTTGGTCATAGTCATGGAATGCCAACTTTAAAACAATGATTGTGCTAAAAATTATAAATGAGAAAAAACTTTCCTATTTTTTGAATGAAAGATTACTAAGGGAAATTTCTATCACGGGAAAAAGAGTGAGCAATGAAAAATATTTGTCTACTTGCACAATAAAAAGCAATGATGCTTACCTTTTTTCTTTGCTGTAATATCTGCAAATAGATTTCAATCCGCATTGGTCGCATTTTGGATTTCTTGCAAGACAGGTATAGCGGCCATGAAGAATTAACCAGTGATGGGCTTTATGAATGAGTTCTTCGGGGAAATGTTTGATCAATTCTTTTTCAACTGCTAAAGGAGTTGTGGCAGTTTGCTTCACCAATCCCAAACGTTTGCTTACACGAAACACATGTGTATCAACCGCCATGTTGGGTTGTGCATCAACAACAGAAGTAATAACGTTGGCTGTTTTTCTTCCAACTCCCGGTAGTGTTACAAGTTCATCAACCTTTAAAGGGACTTCGCCACCAAACTCCTGCACGAGTTTTTGCGCCATGCCGATTAAATGTTTGGTTTTGTTGTTGGGGTAAGAAATACTTTTAATGAATGGAAACAATTCATCAATCGTTGTTTTGCTTAAAGCTTCCGGAGTTGGAAACTTATTAAAGATAGCAGGAGTAGTAAGGTTCACCCGTTTATCTGTACACTGTGCACTTAGAATAACGGCAACCAATAATTGAAAAGGGTTATCGTAAAGCAACTCCGTTTCTGCATCGGGAGCATGTTCGTTAAAATAATCTATGACGGTTTGGTAACGTTCTTTTATCGTCATTCTTTAAATTGAATGACAGCGAAAATACTGAAAGAAAAGATTGAAGAAGAACTAAAGCTTTTCAACGAGACTTTTATTGGCATATCTCATCACATTCAGAACAGTTTCTGTTCGTGGTGAAAAGCTCAGGTTCGTTAAACGTTGTGCTGCTTTTTTTAATACCTCAAATTTTTCACGGAGAGTCCAGTTTTCTGCCAGCGCTTTTTCAATTGCTGCGGTCTCTTCGGGGGTCGTTTCATTGTAGAGATATTGTAACAAGTCTTCCGGTGTGTAATTTGTTGTCATTAGCGATCCTGGTTTTTACTGCGATGAATTGGTTTTTCAAAGGATGCTTTGTTTAAAAACGCAGCTTCAGGACTTGTATTGCACAGGACGGGGAAATTTATTCATCAAAGAGGAAAATGTCCTCATTATCCTTCTTCATATAGTATTTTTCCCTGGCAATCCGTTCGTAGGCTGAGGGGTCTGATTTACGTTTTTCAAGCTCTGTTTTGGCTGTTTCTATTTTCTTATTGAAGTAAGAAGTGTTTGTTTGCAACTCAGATAATTTTTGATATCTGCCTATCTGGGTAATGATATCATTCCTGTCAAAAAATAACATCCACACGGCAAAACCAATGATGGTGAGCAGGTACTTGTTTTTTAAAATAGCAGGGATGTGAGTTAGTAGTTTCATATTTTTTATTGCATAAAAAACCGATGACTGAAATAAAAGTACATTTTTTTCAGTCATCGGTTAATATTTACCGGGCAATTATTTTCCGAACTTAATTTTTCCGCCAGGATAAATGGCGTTTTCGCCGAGCATTTCTTCAATTCGGATAAGCTGGTTGTATTTCGCCATACGGTCTGTACGTGAAGCAGAACCTGTTTTAATCTGTCCGCAGTTCAATGCTACTGCCAGGTCAGCAATAGTGGTATCTTCTGTTTCGCCACTTCGGTGACTCATGATTGTATTGTAACCTGCATTCTGTGCCATTTGTACTGCATTGATGGTTTCGGTTACGGTACCAATCTGGTTTACTTTAATCAAAATGCTGTTGGCAATGTTATTATCAATACCTCTTTTTAAAATTTTGGTATTGGTAACAAACAGATCGTCACCTACCAGCTGACATCTGCTGCTTAATGCGTCTGTTAATTTTTTCCAGCCATCCCAATCTTCTTCTGCCATTCCATCTTCAATAGAAATGATGGGATATTTATTCACCCACTCAACCCAGTAAGCAACCATTTCATCGCTGCTGATCAGTTTGGAAGGATTGCTTTTATAGAACTTGTATTTTTTTGTTGCGTCATCAAACATTTCACTGGATGCAGCATCCATACCAATAGCCACCTGCTCACCTGGTTTAAACCCTGCAGCAATAATTGCTTCGAGAACAGTTTCAATCGCTTCTTCGTTACTTTGAATTTCAGGAGCAAATCCACCTTCATCACCTACGTTTGTGCTGAATCCTTTTTTCTTCAACACTGATTTCAGGTTGTGAAATATTTCAACACCCCAGCGTAAACCTTCACTGAAAGTTGGAGCACCCACAGGGATCACCATGAATTCCTGGAAATCAATTTTATTATCAGCATGTGCACCACCGTTCATAATATTCATCATGGGGATTGGTATTACGGTGCTGTTTACTCCACCGAGGTAACGGAACAAAGGCAAACCACTTTCTTCGGCAGCTGCTTTTGCAACAGCCATGCTTACAGCCAGTGTTGCATTGGCACCGAGATTACTTTTATTTTCTGTACCGTCAATTTTAATAAGAAGAGCATCAATGTAAGCCTGGCGTGTAACATCAATACCAATCAGCTGGTCAGCTATTACATCATTTACATTTGTTACTGCTTTTAATACACCACGGCCGAGATATTTACTTTTATCTCCATCACGAAGTTCAACCGCTTCATGTATGCCGGTTGATGCGCCACTTGGCACAGCTGCACGGCCAAGGATACCATTTTCAGTTATTACGTCTACTTCAACAGTTGGATTACCACGGCTGTCGAGAATTTGTCTTGCATGGATGTCTGCGATAAAACTCATATGTTTTGTTTTTTAATGTTGTAGGAAAAACCCGGAAGGAGGGAAGTTTGAAAGGTGTTACAGCTGAATTCGTTCTGTGATGCGGTCTGTTCTTACTTTCCGACCCCTTTTTTCTTTTGTCGATGCAAAGTAAAGGCTTTCAAACAGAGGAACAAAGTACTCATATCAGGGAATTGGTTATTTTTAGTCAGTAACAAACGCTTGTATGGATACACAAATCATTACATCTGTTGCCATGGGAATTGCGTTGAGTGCCTGCTGCGGTTTCAGGGTTTTTGTGCCGATGCTGGGTGCAAGTCTTGCCGCCTATCTGCAATGGTATCATTTACCTGTTGATATGGAATGGATGGGCAGCCTCCCTGC
>JANOIQ010000380.1:0-2480 GCA_031407835.1 Chitinophagaceae bacterium | reverse complement strand
AGGTAATGATTATTTTTTACAGGGAAAGAATCACACACTTATCAACAGGGCTTATTGTATAGAAAACCCCAATAAGTTTAAAGGATACAGCGATAAGTGCTGGGGTTTAACTGCCGGCGACAGCTACAAAGGTTATGTGGCACACAGTCCTGAAAACGACCGTGGGGTCATTCAGCCAACAGCTGCAATTTCATCGATGCCTTATACGCCAAACGAAAGCATGGAAGCCTTACGATATTTTTATTATGAACTGGGCAATAAAATATGGAGCCGGTATGGTTTTGTGGATGGGTTCAGCATTCATCACAACTGGTATGCAAAAAGTCATTTGGCTATTGACCAGGGGCCGATTGTTGTAATGATTGAAAATTACCGCAGCGGTTTGCTCTGGAATTTATTTATGAATATTCCTGAGATACAGAATGGTTTAAAAAGGTTAGGATTTACATCACCTCAAATCAAAGAGCAATGAGCCGTAATTTTTCACAACAGGAGTTAGGGCAAAATGCCGGACTTGCATTCGTAAGATTGATTGTTGGATTTTTTATGATCTATCATGGCTGGGAAATTTTCAGTGAAACAAAAATGAATGAATATCTCCAATGGGATCAGTTTAAATTATCATCTAACGGAAAGTTCATGGTTTATGCAGGCAAAGCAGCAGAGCTTATTGCAGGTGTATTGCTTTTTACAGGGTTGTTTACAAGAGCAGCATCTGTTTTTATAATTGGAACGATGAGTTATATCGCCTTCTTTGTTGGCCATGGAAAAATATGGTATGAAGATCAGCATCCCTTTCTGTTTGTTTTACTGGGCATTGTGTTTCTGTTTGCAGGTGGAGGAAGATGGAGTTTGGATCATTATGTATTTAAGAAAAAATCATTGTACAGATAATGCCGGATACTTCGCAGGTACATATTAACACAAAAGGAAAAGACGTCAACACATTTGATGCAATTGTGATTGGCAGCGGCATCAGCGGCGGATGGGCTGCAAAAGAGTTGTGTGAAAAAGGATTAAAAACGCTGATACTGGAGCGTGGAAGAAATGTGGATCATATCAAAGATTATCCAACAGCTAATTTATCCAGATGGGAACTGCAGCACCGTGGATGGATCACCAACGAAACAAAAAAGAAAAACCCATTTATCAGTAAGGCTGCCGGTTACAGTGAAGACACAGAACATTTTTTTATAAAAGATGCAGATCATCCGTATGTACAGGAAAAACCATTTGAATGGATTCGTGGTTATCAGGTTGGCGGCAAATCATTAACATGGGGCAGGGCATGTGCAAGGTGGAGCGAATTTGATTTTACTGCACCGCAACGTTATGGATACGGCGAATCATTTCCTGTTGGGTACAATGATATCAAAGACTGGTACAGTCATGTAGAAAAATTTATTGGTGTTTGCGGTAGCTATGATGGTATTCCTTCGATGCCCGATGGTGAATTTCTTACAGCTTATGAATTGAACGCAGTGGAAAAGCACATGCAGAAAGTATTGAAGGAAAAATTCAACCGTCATTATGTTTCAGGCCGCTGGGCACATATTACTGATCCAAAGCAAATACATTATGATCAGGGCAGGGTACAATGCATGAACAGGAATTTATGTATGCGAGGTTGTCCTTTAGGAGGTTACTTCAGTTCCAATTCATCTACATTGCCATGGGCAATGAAAACCGGTAACCTTACCATCCTGCCGCATTCAGTTGTTCATTCTGTTATCTACGATGAACAAAAACAAAAAGCAATTGGTGTACGAGTAATTGATGCCAATACAAAAGAAGCAACTGAGTTTTTTGCAAAAATCATTTTCGTAAATGCATCGGCATTAAATACAAACCTGATTTTACTGAATTCAACATCAAACCGTTTTCCGAATGGGTTAGGAAATGACAGTGGATTGATGGGGAAATACATTTGTTTCCATAATTACCGTGGGAGCATGAATGGTGATATGGATGGATTCACAGATAAATATTACAAAGTATCTAAACCCGCAGAATGTATTGTTGCCAATTTCAGAAATGTAGAAAAGAGAGATACAGATTTTGTTGGCGGATATGTTATTTATTCGGGTGCATACAGGGAAAAGCTGAGCGATAAAAATATTCAACCATTGCTCGGGGCTGAATTTAAAGAAGCCATCAGTGAGCCGGGCACATGGTGCGTATACATGTATATGCAGGGTGAAACAATTGCGAAAGAAACCAATCATGTTCGTTTAAGTAAAGAAGAAAAAGATCAATGGGGAATCCCGTTACTGATTACATCTGTTGATTACGATGATAATGATGATAAGATGGTTAAAGATTTTTTAGAACAGGGAAGAGTCATGCTGGAAGCAGCAGGTGTAAAAAACATCAATACAAATGATAACAAACAGCCACCCGGTTTAGATATACATGAAATGGGCGGTGTGCGGATGGGCAGTGATCCTAAAACATCTTTACTGAATGAGTTCAATCAACTG
>JANOIQ010000369.1:0-6471 GCA_031407835.1 Chitinophagaceae bacterium | reverse complement strand
AATGTGCAGCCAGGCATACTCTGTAGTTCCATTCTGCGGAAACAGTTCTTTGCCATTGAGTTTTTCCTGCAAAATGATCTTGCTTCTGTTACGTTTTTGCTCAGGCATAATACGGTATCGCCCGGTTGCAAATGAGCTTACGATATTATTCACCTTACTGCCTGCATTCATTGCTGCCATTGCTTCAGCCATTCGTTTTCTTTCTGCAGCTGTCCATTGCGATGGGTTTTTTTGCATCAATGCTTTATTGTTCTTCATAAATAATTCCTGCTGTTGCTGCATTTCATTTTTCATCTTCTCCACGTTTACTGAATTCTTATAGTATGCTGCATCTTTCTTCACCTGTTCAATATCCATAAAACAATTCATGAGCGAAACATTTACCAGTGGGGTATTCATATCTCCTGTTGGCGGGGGGTAACGCCAGGTTTCTTTCAGATTGTGCGGACTCAGTGTAAACAGATCAACTGTATCGGGTATGGAGTTACAAAAATCCAATCGAGTGATGGGTTCATTACTTTGCCAGTCACGAGTACCAATATAATCCACCGTTGCACCCGGACCTTTTAATTCAGCAGCAACCAGATCGTACTTCATCTTTTTGGTATCAGGACCAAGTAATATCCATTTCAGTTTGCATTGATCATCGGGTACAGCAGCAAAATAATTTTTGCCTTTGGCCTGCGATAAAGTATATCCTCCATCGCCAGAAACTTTTCCAGCAATATTAACCGTCATTTTAAACTGGTTGAAGCTGAGCAATACATCCAGTTTGTTATCCCTGCTTCGTCCCAAAAGTTGCCGGCTCCGTTCTGTTTCAAGAATTAATTGAATATTCAATGCAACAGGATAATCATTGTTTTGAGCGGCAGTAATCAATGCATCCATCATTCGATCGAAGATGTCATTAAAATCACAGGTTACTAAACAACCCAGCTCACCTCTTAGCTGTTGTTCACGTTCAAGCGGCAATACAATCATCATGACGGCATTGATCTTTTGCGGATCATTCATATATTTTTGAATGAGGAGTTTTGCTCTTGCTGCAATCCGTTGTCTGAAAAAATCCATTGCAGGTTGCAGCTTTGCATGAACCTCTGCATTCATCCCGGTTGAAAAAAACAACTGTGCATGACGCATAACAGAAAGTGTTAACCGCATCATTTCTTCAGCTTCCCCATACATTTCTTTCCGGAAGCGTTCAAAGGCAGCATCGTACTCTTTGTTTGCGGCTTCATTGCATGGAGCACAATAATTGAGATCAGTGCTGGGTGGTTCGGGTACATTAAAATCATCTTTACGATGTTGTTGAACCCATGCAAGAATTTCTGCAATTGGTTTATCCAACGGATCGATCGCTTCTTCATCCAAAGTATAAGAAGGACCTTTACCAACTGAAGGAGTTTCATTGCTGATCTTTAATTCAGGCAGTAGCATTGTATTTGAAATACCATCTTTAAAATTCTTTTCGATTCTTTCAAAAGATTGTTCAACCGCTGCGGTATAGTAAGGCAATACATTTTTAGGTATCTGCGAACCCAGGCGCTGCATCATTTCATTGATGCGTTGCGGTGTTTTCTGCAACTCCCTCATCATATTATCCAACTGTTTGCCCGTTCCTGCCTTGCTGATCACTTTCACTGTTCCTGTTGAAGGATTAAACGAAACGGTATCGCCGGTTGCAGTGAGCAATTTATTATTGCTGATCTTTTTCCCTGTAAACCAGAGTATGCGATAAGATGTATCTGCGGCTGTGCCTGCATGCAGCAAACAATAACTTAGCAGCGCAAATAGAAAACTGATACTTTGCTTATAAATGATCGTCATAACATTTCCTTTGTTCAAAGCTTGATGAACTCTACCCTCCTGTTGGCAGCTTTTCCTTCCTTTGTTTTATTCTCAGCAACGGGTGTAGTTTCGCCTTTCCCATCCGTATCAATTCTTGCTGCATCAATTCCATACTCATTGATCAATGCATCCTTTACCGCTGCTGTTCTTTTTTGTGAAAGCAAAAGATTCGCTGCATCTGTTCCATCAGCATCTGTATGACCAACGATCCTGATCCGCACCTGTGTGTGTTCTTTTAAAACAGCAGCAATCTCTTTTATTACACCAAATGATTCGGGCTTGAGGGTTGCAGCATTTACATCGAATAAAATTCCTGTTGTGCTGAACTTGCCTTCTTCCATCAGCTTATGTCTTGTATCGGGCACGCCTGTTGCCGCCTTGATGTTGCTGAGATAAAAACCGATCTCCTGTTCTTTATATCCTGAGTTGTGAACTTTAAAAAACAACTGGTTGAATATATGCTCTGTTGCCAATGCTTTGGGCAGATCAACAATTTTTTCTGCATTGATCCAGATACGCAAACGGCCTTCCTGCACCTGCATCGCCACATGAATCACTTTATTGTAATTCTCATCGAGACTGGTGAGTTGTTGATCCTGGCTTTTGAAATAATCAGCCTTGTTCAGAAATGTTCTGAGCGAAACCCAATTGTTGCCATTGGTACCGGGTCTTAATTGCACTTCAGCAGATTGATATAAGATCGGCTCTTTCATCAATTGGTTATCTGTTGTAGCAAGATCATTACTGGCAAGGATTCCAAACGATACCAACGGGAATGTGTAGCTCTTGTAATTGAGTTGAAGAATTAAATCAAACTCAACAGTGAAATTCTTAGTAAACTCTTTTTTATTGGCTGTGAGATAAAATGCATTTTGATGAAGCTTTAACCAGTTGCCTGTGAAGCCTTCCAATGTTACGGTCTCTGCTTTGCCGGTGGTGTTCCAATGCAAAGGAAGTTCTCCAATTACATCCTGCGAAAAATCTTCTGCATATAAAATCTGTTCGCCGGGAATAAAATCGTAACGGGAAAAACTTTTAATACCACTGCTTTCCTGTTTTGTTTCGTTTGATTTTGGTTTGGATGAACTGTTAGCGGAAGTTTTTCCTTCTGCTTCATCAAGTGCTTTATCAATAGCGTCATCTACTTTACTGTTGATGCGCTGATTTACTTTACTTTTTGCACGATTAAGTATGCCTCCCATTTGTGCATCAGCAACAATAGGTGCAAGCAGTAGCAATACGAGAATGATTTTGAAATTCATGATGATAAGGTTTTGAAGTGCAAATATTGAGTAGCGTAATCAGTTGCAGAAATCAAAATATCATGAGTTGTTGTTTTCAGTTGATGAATTGAAAAGAAAATCAAAAACCATTATCGATCAACTGAAAAATATTGATCAGGGCTAAAGCCCTTTAGAGGCTTTACTTTCATAACCCCAGCCTCAAGGTTGGGGTTAATTTCTGAAACCCCCTTCCTTCGGGCTTTAGACCAATTTCATCGAACATTACTAATTAAAAAAAAGATTACTGAATTTATTTTACCTGTTTCAACAATCTATTCAACTGTTTTTTCAATTCATCCTTTATGCTGTTTGAAAATTTTTTTGTGCAGATTAAGTTTGTGTCATCATCATTAACCTTATCATCATGACCGAAAAGCAACCAGTAACAAACGGCAATGCCGTTATACAAGACCCCTGCAGCGAAGACAGCTGCAGTACCTGTTATATTTACAGGGGATGTATGCATCAGCCTTACTCCTTCTGGCAGGCTCTATGCGATGCAACTGCTTTACCAATGCAGCAGACTGAACAATTAAAAGCCAGGCTTTATCCAAATCGCCCTACGACTATTTCAGCTAAATAGAAAGAACAACCTCAAACAAAATGGCCGGTAAATTCACCGGCCATTTTTTTATATAAACTTTTCAGAAAACCTTACCAGAGCTTTAGAAGAAATTTCCTTTCAACAATTTGATTAAAGATTCTTCTTTTTCAATTAACCGATCGAGCAGGGTTGCCTGATTCGAGGCACGGCTATAATTATGTCCCGGATATTTTGCACCATAGTACACATCATCGTTCAGGTGATCGGTTAAAAACCGGATGGCTTGCATATAGATCATAAATTCTCCGGCATAAAAGAATGCATTCTTTTCTGTACTGGTTAATTCGTGCTGCATTTCATTGTAATAACCACGTACAATCGCTTTATAAAAATCTTCTCTTACTTCAATCTTACTGAAATCCTGTTCTTCTTCACTCACAGGAGAAAGACAGGTCCGCATCATATCGCCCACATCACTGAAGAAATAACCCGGCATCAACGTATCAAGATCTATCACACATAATCCATTTCCCTTTTCATCAAATAATATATTACTGATCTTGGTATCATGATGGGTAACTCTTACTTTGAATGATGGATCGGTTTTAATACGTTGATATTCTTCGGCTATTGCTGAATAACCAACCAGTTTTTTAATCAGCAAATCCGACTCTTTAATCCGTTGCTGATTTCCTATTTTAATTGCGGCTAAAAATTGCTGATAACGTAGTGTAAGATCATGAAAAGAAGCAATAGTAATCCGCAATTGACTGCTGTTTAAACCACTGAGCAGTTTTGTAAAACGTCCAAACTGTACTGCTGCCTCATAAGCCTGCTTTGCTGTTTCAACTACATCAACTGAAACAGAGCCTTTCACAAATGGAAACATTCGGAAGTATCCTTCCTCTTCTATGTAAACAAGTGTACTTTCATCAATTGCAGTCACAGGAGAGGTAAAAGAATAGGCAGGATGATGTTCTTTCAGATAGGCAGCAACCAGGTCAATATTGTAAGCAATGTCTTCCGGCTGTTTAAACACATGCTGATTGACAAGTTGTAATATATACTCGCTGCCATTATTGGTAACCTTCCATGTATGATTGATTAATCCGCTTCCAATTATTTCAGCTTTCACCGATTCGTTAGTAATACCATAGGCAGCTAAAACTCTTTTCAGTATTTGCATTGCATGAAAATTAATACTCATCATTCAATGCAAACACCGGCTTGCGGTACATCCATTGCCCTCCCGTAAAATCAGGAAACTCAACTGTTTGATTTCCCAGTTCAATGGATTGTTCACTCAATGGTGTAACAGCGCTCCATGCTGCAGCGTCATACACATCCATTGGCGTTGCTGTTTTACGTTTTACTGATTCAATGAATGAGTGAATGACATAAAAATCCATTCCACCATGTCCCGATCCTTTTGCTTCTTTGTTCCATCGTACCCATAATGGATGATCATATTTATCTAACCATTGCTTCGCTTCATCCCATTGATGTGGTTTTGCAGATTTATCTTCCATATAAATTCCTTCATTCACATCCATCCATATTCCATTGGTACCCTGTACACGAAAGCCCAATGAGTATGGACGTGGAAGATTGGTATCATGCTGCAGTAAAATAGTTTCGCCATTGGCACAGTTGATTGAAGTTGTTACTACATCACCCAGCTTAAAATTGATTTTTGCATTAGCATGTTCAGGGCCACATGTTTTTACAATATGATTATGCAATCCCCTTGCTTTTGAAGAAAAAGAACTCAATGTAAGGAAACGGTTTCCCCTGTTGATGTTGATATAATGAGCAATTGGCCCAATACCATGAGTGGGATATAAATCACCATTGCGATGAACAGAGTGATGCGTTCTCCAGCGGGCTTCTGTCCATCCTTTATCACCAAATTCGCAACCATGTCCGTAAGCTTCAATTCCATTATTAAATTTTACTTCACGCAAATCATGCTGGTAACCTCCCTGCAAATGAATCATTTCACCAAACAAACCCTGCCTTACCATATTCAACACAGCCATTACATCCTGGCGGTAGCAAACATTTTCCAGCATCATTACATGCGCTTTGTATTTTTCCGCTGCCTTTACCACATCCCAATGATCCTGTAATGTTATACCGAGCATTACTTCTGTGCCAACATATTTAATACCTGCTTCGAGCGAACCGATAATCATGTCTTTATGCCATTCCCATGGTGTGGCAATTATCACTGCATCCAGCCCTTTTATTTCCAGCATTTTTTTCCATGCATACAGATCACCGGTAAAAATCTGCGGCATCTTCCTGTCGGTTTTAGAAATCAATTCTTTGCTGCGGGTGAGCATACGTTCATCAATATCACAAATGGCCACCAGTTCCACATCATCTCTTCTTACTAACAGATCAAGATGGTTTTGTCCACGCAATCCAACACCGATAATGGCAACCTTCACTTTCACATCTGCATAACCGGCAAATAAATCTGTTGATGGTATAACAGCAAGAGATGCTGCTGCCAACCCTGTATTTGTTATAAAATCTTTTCGGTTCATGTTATTAATTTTGGTTGTTCTTATTTGATTACTATTGCCATTTCAATTCAATCACCGTATCAACACTATTTATCTCCACTCCATCGAGATAAATAAAAACACCTTCAGGCTGCTGTTTGTACTTGAGCTTTTTCTTTTCTGAAAAAGAATGTGCACTGATCACTTTCTTCGTTAAGCCTGGAATAAAAATATAGTTTTTCCCTGTTGGTTTAAGCAAATGCACATACACTGTTTGATTCTTTGC
>JANOIQ010000345.1:0-4223 GCA_031407835.1 Chitinophagaceae bacterium | reverse complement strand
CTCGTTAATTGATTCACTTCAGTGGTATTTAATACATTTTTTTCACAGGATGAAAAAAGTAATAAAATACCAACCAGTTTAGCTATATCTGCAAATAAATATTTTCTCATTTTAGAAATTTAAAGTTGTTTAATATTATTGCTGACTGAACCACATTTCTTTCACATGATAATCAATTGCTGTAGCTCCAAGTCTTGTTAACTCTTCCAGATTCCATATATACTCTGAATTATAACGTGGCCTGATGCGGGTTGCCAGCTTACCACCATTGATAACAGGCAATGCCGTTGGTGTTATAAATCCTCTGTAAACAGGTAGTCCTGTTAACGCATCAATATCCCTGTAATGATAACGCCTCATATCAACCCAGGTTTCATTAAATCCCCAGCCCCATAAAGCAATATATTTTTGCAACATAATATCTGTAATAGTTAAAGTTGCTGCACTGCTTTTTACATTAGGGCTTGTGAGATAAGCTGTTCTTTCGGCAGCAGAAATGGTAGTAGTGTTATAAATAGGCACATTACTTCTCGGGTAAATTGCACGATTGATAAAATCAAAATGACCATTAATACCATTTAAATAAGCCTGATAAGAAACGGCGTCGGGAGTACCTGCTTTTTTAAATGCTGCTTCTGCTTTCATAAACTGTAATTCAGAATAGCTCATAACAGGAGATACTGCTTTATCTCTGAACAAATACTTTCCTCTTGAAGGATCAAACCTGCTCGAACTTGGGTTTAAATAAATTGAATCAGCGAAAGGTACGGCTACTCTAAGATTACCTGCATTTGCATCTGCAACACCTGGTTCTAATCCTCTGTATCCGCCATTCCCATTGGATGTATCTGATGATATGCTTAACATATGACGCATACGTGGATCTCTGTTTGCTTTAATTGTACTGCCCGTAAAAGCTGTTCCATCCAGCAAACCAACAATCATTTTTGTTTGACGGAACGTAGTCAGGTTATCTCTGTAAGTACCAAAAAAATTGGTGTCTTCATTTTTCGTAGCATCAAAAGGAACAACAAAATCATCAGCGACAGATGCAAATGATTTGTCAACATAGTACATAACAGAATCTGGCTGATAGCCGGCTTTGTTTGTCATTCTGTGAAAGTTCCTTGCCAGAATACCATAAGCGAACTTTAGCCATTTTGCAGTACTGCCTTCATAAACAAAATCTCCTTTGATCAAAAGTGAATTAGAAGTACTTAGATCTGAACGTTGCAGATAAATAATCGCTAACCGGCATAAAGAATCCACTCCTTTATAAACCACCTGCTGATCATCATATTTAAACTGGGCAGTATTTTCTTTAAATGCTTCCTTGAATATGATTTCTCCATATTCATCTGTTGCCATTTGGAACATCAGGGCCTTCAGGGTATAAGCAGCCCCCACATAATCCCATTGACCTTTCTTGATTCCATTATCAATAATATAATTCAGATTGGCCCCTAGCCCAAAATAGCATTGTCTCCATATATCGCCTCCTATATCAGATGGATTGGGATAATTCTGATGGTTATGAAGATCCCATGCATTGTTTGCACCATTCTGTGCAAAATTCTGAATGTATTTTGAAACATAACGTGCATCAAACTGGGTACCTCTTGGTATGTTGGCCAGCATAGCAGGAAATACAGATGATGCATCCGGCTGCTGAGGAGTATCAGGATCGGAGTTGATATCCAGAAACTTTTTGCATCCGGTGCTGCTGAAACCGATAAGCAGCAATGTTAGAAAGTAAATAATATTTTTTTTCATATAATTTTTTTTTAAAATTTAACTGCTATACCAAAATTAAACCCCCTTGGAATACTTAATGCCCCAAAATCAATACCTGCTCCGCCAAAGCCACGGTTTGAAGCTGTATTTGCATTAACAGAGGGGTCTGCACCACTGTAATTTGTGATCATGAATAAATCTGTTCCGGTAAAAAAAACAGATGCAGATTTTATAAATTGACTTTTGGGTAAAAGTCTTGCCGGAAATGTATAGCTGATTGTTACATCTCTTAACCTAACCCAGTTTACATTTTCTACAAAATCCTCTTCGGTTGCAGCTGTTGTACTGGAGTAAAATGCTGAATTATGCATTGGTGTAATAGCAATGGTATTTTTGGTTGGATTGGGCGTATTTTCAAAACCATCCTGAAATACACCTTCAATTACCCTGGGGTTTTCACGATCAAGTGTTTTAGTGCTGTAACCAGTTAAATAAAGGTAATATTCTGTAGCATTGAATACATCCCCGCCTTTACGGAAGTCAATATTAAATGTCATATCAAAGTCTTTATAACTGATGGTATTAATCCAGCCTATTTTAAAATCTGGCTGTCTGTCACCAACAGTAATAAAATTATCATCACGAACCGGCAAACCGGTTGCAGGATTAATTAACACCTGCCCTGCATTATTCTTTTTAACTGTATTTGCAGCCAGGTTTCCAAGCCTTGCACCCGGAAAATATTGTGAGCGTAAATTTCCAAATACCCATGTATCTGAATCATAGTAAGTAGGAAGCCCTGAAGGCATTGAATTAACTGTACCAACATTCTTATCAAAATTGATAATTGTTTTCCATGAAAAAATATTGGTTTTAAAAGGAGTGGCGCCTACTTGAATTTCAATTCCTTTATTTTCAACTTCACCTCCATTAAAATATTTAATTACAAATCCTGTTCCGTAAGATGATCTTGCTGCAATAATCTGATTTCTACTGATGATTAAGTAACGGGCAATATCCAGACTTAACCTGCCTTTAAAGGCTGATAATTCAACCCCATATTCCAGATTCTTAGAACGCTCAGGAATAAGATCAAAATTATTCCCGGTAACATCATACTGAAACCCACCACCTGTAGTAATCTGACTGATAAACCGATAGTCGATAATATATGGGGAACCTGGGCTTTTTCCACTTGTAGCATAAGATATTCTTGCTTTAGCTAAAACAAGCCAGGGTAAAGCATTTTTAACTGCAGGGATATCAGACACTACAAAACTTAAAGAAGAAGATCCATAATTAAAGAAAGGATCTTTATCAACAATTTTTGACATTAAGGTTGATGAACCTTCTCTGCTTCCGGCCATAGAAAGATAGAGGTATTTATAACCTAGTATATAGTTTCCAAACATCCTTATTTTTCTAACATTACTGATGGTCGTTTTTGCATCACGAGATAAAGGATCGGTATTGTTTATCCCCATAAAATCCCTTTCATAGAATCGCTCCCCTTTTTGAGCTTCAATTTTTGTGTAATTATTCTCAATATAAAAGCCTGCAGTAAACGAATTACTAAAATTGCCCCACTTTTTTGTTGCAGTTGCCTTAAGTGTATTACTGAAATTTCGGGTAGTTTGCTGATAAAGTGAATAGAATCCATTTCCTGACGCCCCAAATCTTGATAAAGGATGAACGCCGAGATTACCATATTGCGAATAATAATCGATGCCTGTTATTGCATTTAGATTTAACCATGGTGTTGCATCAACTGATAAATTTAAATTACCTGTCAGGCGGTCAACTTTATCACGTCCCAGGTTTTTATTGGCATCCCACAATGGATTATCAAATTCTGTAGCAAAATTTGTAATATTTCGGATTGGAACTTTAGTACCATCTGGTTTTTGATAATTTCGAATATCTAAAGTTGTTGGCCAGGTAAGTAAAGTCAGTAAATAACTTCCTGCACCTTTTGATGTTTTCTGTGTTTCATTTGTTACATAATTCATACTTGTTGTAAGCCGGGCAATTGAGCCAATCTTGGTAGAACCCAGTAACCTCGCAGAAAATTTTTCAAATCCTGTATTAGGCACAACCCCTTTCTGATCAGTATAATTAGCAGAAAATCGGTACGTTGCTGCTTCTGATCCACCTTCAACATTTATATTATGTTGTTGTGTAAATCCAGATTGAAAAAAATTCTGAGCATTGTCGAATGTAACATACCCATTTGACATACCCATTTTTGGACCAAATGCAGATGGCACTCCGCCACCAGCGGGTGTTGTTGGGAAAATTGAAAAAGGATTCACTATGAAATTGGGATCATAAATACCATTGTTCCCTAATCCATATACTTTTTGAACATCAGGAAAACGATACACCTTTTCTACTCTGAAAGAATTATCATAAGAAACAGATGTTTTACCTGCTCTGCCTTTTTTGGTTGTAATTACAATTGCACCAGATGCACCATCAGCACCATATAA
>JANOIQ010000337.1:0-1515 GCA_031407835.1 Chitinophagaceae bacterium | reverse complement strand
TTCGTTACCGGCGGCGCAGGATTGGTAGGCTCAGCTTTGCTGAAACAGCTGCTTCACTTAAATGAAGTGCCTGTTAAAGCATTGTACCGCACTTCCATGCCTTTATTGCTTTCGGAAGAAGAAAAAAAACGGATTCAATGGATCAAAGGCGATGTGCTGGATACTTCTTTACTGGATGATATTATGAAAGATTGCCGGCAGGTGTATCACTGCGCTGCTGTTGTTTCCTATCACTCCAGCCGCAGAACGCAAATGTACAAGATCAACATTGAAGGCACTGCTAATATGGTTAATACAGCACTCGACAATAAGATTGAAAAGTTTGTACATGTAAGTTCAGTTGCTGCAATTGGCAGGATACGTAAAGGCGATCATATCACAGAAAAATCAGAATGGACCGAAGAAACTAATAACTCCCACTACGGCAAATCAAAATATTTATCTGAACTGGAAGTATGGCGTGCTGTAAGTGAAGGATTAAATGCCGTCATTATAAATCCATCTGTTATTCTTGGTGAATCAAACTGGGAAAATGGGTCTGTTGCCATCTTTAAAAAAATGTGGGAAGGATTTCCCTGGTACACAACCGGCGGAACAGGTTTTGTTGATGCAAAAGATGTAGCCGATGCAATGATTCAATTAATGCACAGTGATATTTCTGCTGAGCGTTTTTTACTGAGTAATGAACATCTCACCTTTCAGCAGCTCTTTACAAAAATTGCCAACAGCTTTGGCAAAAAACCACCACAGCGTTTTGCAAAACCCTGGATGGGTGAACTTGTGTGGCGTATGGAAGCAATGAAAGCAATGTTCAGTAATAAAGAACCATTGCTCACAAAAGAAACTGCCGGCACAGCACAATCAACTACGTTTTTCGACAGCAGTAAAATCAAAAATGCATTACCCGGTTTTCAATTCACGTCTGTGGATGAAAGCATTGAACGTACCTGTAACTGGTTGGTTAATCAGTACGGGTTAAAGAAATAAGGATGGAATTATACCATCCTTTCATGTATTCTTTCGTTATCTCTTCTTAAATAAGAGCCAATCTTCGCCGTTTATTTCCTCTGGCCTGAAAATTGTTTATTTTAGCTTTCAGAACAATATCAAATGAAAATAATCTATTTCTTCCTCTTTTTATTTATTGCCTTCTCGGCTTCATCGCAATCCTATTTCTACATCAAAGGAAAAGTAATTGACGACAGTACAAAACTTCCGATGGAAGGTGCATCTGTACTTTGTCAGAATACAACCAAAGGAACCATCACCAATAAAGACGGTGAGTTTAAGATGGAGTTACCGGCAGGTGGACATAACCTGGTAATATCCTATACCGGTTATGAAAGCGAAAGCATCCGCATCAGTTCTTCTCACGATAACAGCAATGATCTTAGTGTTACTTTAAAAAAGAAAGAAAAGAAAATGGAAGAAGTGGTAATACAGGCTACCACAGAAGTAAAAGATGGCTGGACAAAATACGGCAAACAATTCACTGATTATTTTATCGGTACTACT
>JANOIQ010000335.1:0-4725 GCA_031407835.1 Chitinophagaceae bacterium | reverse complement strand
ATCATCTTCAACAAAGGGTTTTCGTTCACCTGTATCCACATAGCCATGGCGTTTGTACCAATCGATCAGTTCTGTACGCACAGATATAACGGTCATATAAATCATGCTGCAATCAACCTCCCTTGCATGATCTTCAGCAGCCACTAATAACTTCTTGCCAATGCCACCGCCCTGTGAAGCAGGAGATACACTGAACATTCCCAGATAAAGTTTATGACTATGCTTTTGGAGGTTTACCGTGCCAATGATATAATCTTGTTCATCTGTGCATTTCAATACCACACTGCCCGGTTGATTGATGACATCTATCACCGTTTGTTCATTCGTCCGCACATCACCGGCAATAAGATGAGCTTCCGTTGTCCATCCCTTTTTTGAACTGTCGCCTCTGTAGGCACTGTTTAATAAATCAACAAGTTGAGCAGCATCTGCAACAGTTGCTTTTGAAATTTTCATGTTCTCTGTTTCAGTCAAGATTAAAAAATCATCACAATCAATCCCTGTAATTCAAGGCAGGTTTACGATCGCCGAGCAATGCTTTATAGTGGTAATCACCAATGCTCTGTTTAAACTCAGCCGTTGCTTTTTGAATGATCTTCGGATGCAGAAACAGATCAATTGCCGTCATGGCCATTGTTTTGGCAGATATCATCATACCCTTTGTTCCAATCTCAGTACCGCCACATGCAACTGCCTGCCAGCTATGAGCAGGAGTGCCCGGAACCCAGGTTGCTGTGCTGATACCAACAGTTGGTACCACATAACTCACATCTCCTACATCGGTGCTTCCACCACCAGCATCAGTTACTGTTTTCAATGGAGTGATCAGGGCTGCATTACTAACCGGAGGAGCAGGAAATCCAAAACTGGATTGAATTTTATTTCCAAAATCAACTTCAGCAGGAGTATAAATTACACCACCAGTTTTTTCAAGGTTCTTCTGCATTACTTCTGCCAATGTTCTGTTGAGCAACAGATCATGTGTGCCGCCAATAATTTCGTATTCCATTTTTGTGTCAGTACCTAAAGCTGCTCCGTTTGCTGCATTTACCACACGATTGAAAATACTTTGTGCCTGGTCTCTTTTAGGATGTCGTACATAGTAATATACTTCAGCAAAATCGGGAATAACATTGGGGGCCTTTCCTCCGCTGGTAATTACATAATGAATCCTTGTTTCCTGCGGAATATGTTCACGCATCATGTTCACCATATTATCCATGGCTTCAACTCCATCCAATGCCGATCGTCCCCGTTCAGGAGAGGCAGATGCGTGTGAAGAGATTCCACGAAAACGAAACTTGGCCGACATATTTGCCAATGCACTGGTCATGGTTACTTCATTGTCATTGCCAGGATGCCAGTGAATAGCCACATCAACATCTTTAAACAAACCGGCTCTTACTAAGTAAACTTTGCCGCTGCCGCCTTCTTCTGCCGGGCAACCAAACACTTTAATTGTTCCGGTAAACTTTTTTTCTTCAATCAATTTTTTAATAGCAATACCTGATGCAACTGATGCCACACCAAACAAATGATGACCGCATGCATGTCCGGCATCTTTCCCTGCACTTGTTTTTTCGGGAGCATTGGTTTGTGAAATACCAGGCAATGCATCAAACTCTGCAAGGATGGCAATCACCGGTTTGCCGCTGCCGTAAGTAGCCACAAAAGCAGTAGGTATTCCTGCAACACCACTTTCAACCACAAAGCCATTTTCCTTTAGTGTTTTTTGAAGCAATGCACTGCTCTTTACTTCTTTATAACCCACTTCTGCAAAATCCCAGATCTGCAGTGCCATATTTTTATATTGATCGTAATGCGATTGTATGTCGGTTGTGACATGCATTTTCAACTGATCATCTTTTAAAACAACTGGTTTTTTTTGAGCTGAGAGGTTGAGGCAAAAAAGGAGAATAGAAGAAAAAAGTGAGATTACTTTCATGCTGATTGGTTTTGAAAGCATGGAAGTTAAGAAGCTATGGTTAAAAACGAACGCCTGACAGAAAAATCAGGAGATTGTTTTTGAAAAAATCACCAATGCCCATCAATCCTTACTGCTACTTTCAGCAGTTTAATAATAGGCTGTTCATCAATTTCATCGGAAGGGTGGAAGATTTTATAAAAAATCTGTTCGTTAGTAGCATGGTTGAAGGCCAGATGATACATATGCCCTTTTTTACCATAGAAATAAAGAACATCGAATGATATCTTTTCTTTGCAATATCCAGGCAGGTTTTCCAGAACAATCTGCCGCAATACATCTGTAATGATGCGTTCATTCTCTGGCAGCAGATCAAACAACTGTACTAATGATCTTATTTTTATAGACGAATGCTGAGAAATTAAAACAAAACTCAGCATTTAACTCATCAGGTCAATCATTCCTTTAAAGACAAGGACTAATCCAATAATGGTTAAACCATACAACCCGAAGCTGTAACTGCTACCGCTGTTGAACATGAAAAGAGTGAATAAGAATCCGCTGGTTAATAACCCAATTCCGATACCGCAATAAATAAAGGCGGTGTTTCTCTTTTTTTCATGGCACAGTTCTTTCCACTTTAACAGCGTTTCTTCTTTCATACTTTCTGGAATACCTGACTGCAGCAATCTTTCAGCAATCTGTTCGATGCTCAGACCTTCCCGTTTCCAGGACATAACTTTGTTAAGGCAGTCTTGTAAATTGACAGCGTCCATATGGCAAGTTTATGCAGTAAGATATTTTTTTTGAGAACAATGCAATTTTCAGAGATTTAATGAATGGTTTCCAGTCCAAAGGGTGGTTTCAATGATACCTGTCACCCTGCTGTTTGACTGCTCTCATTTCCTGTGCAGAGATTGTGCTGTTCCTTTAAGAAAAAATCACAATGGCAAAGCTATTGATGTTTCTTACCGCTTTTGTTGCCATCACAGCTATTCCCTGCGGAATAATGCTGATGATGCAGCCAGATGGAAGTTTACTGCAACTGAATAGTAATCTTATCAGTCAAACTTTTCTCCACAATTACTTTATACCGGGATTTGCACTTGCTTTTTTTGTTGGCCTGATAAACCTGTATGCTGCGTTTAAATTGTGGAAGAAACATTACAGGGGTGCTTTCTGGGCAGGAGCAGGCGGACTGATGATCATTGCTTTTGAAGTGGTGCAGATCAGTGTAATACAAACCTATAACTGGTTACAATTAGTTTATCTTTTGCTTGGTTTCTTTATTGTGTTGATGGCATTGCAGATAAAACATAAGGAGTTGATATAAACCTGCCATAAATCATTGAGTACTCTGCATGTTATAAGGTATATAGTTTTCCCATTGCCATGGTGTAACCGTATTGGCGATCGTTATTTCAAGTAACTCTTTAAAAATACTTTCACCATTATCGCTGTTTGTAAGGATCATAACACCGATTTTTTTATCGGGAAAGAAAATAAAGTAGTGCTGAAAGCCATCACCATGACCTTCTTTAAAAATTCCCTTGCCATAAATTGATTCTAACAAACCACAACCCAATCCATAACCGAGGTTGATCTTGTCAAACTCATCCGTATCAATTTTTCTGTTGGGCCCGAATTGCTGTTTGCTTTTGATCCTGATTTGCTGTTTGGTGATTTCATTATAGGTTGTTTCTTTTATGAGTTGATGCTTCATAAAAGCAACCAGGAATTTAGAATAATCTTCAGGAGTTGTTTCCATGCTTCCTGCACCTGCCGCTTCATCTTCTTTGTCTTTTCCCAACACTTCCTGCGTAGTTGTATGCCCGTTGCAGTATTTGTTTTCAAAGCGCTGTTGCCATACATAACTTGTCATATTCATGCCCAATGGATCCAATAATTTTTCCCTGGCAATTTCTTCCAATCCTCTCCCGGTTATTTGTTCAATTACATACTGCAGCAATTGCAACCCTTCACCAGAGTAACTGTATTTTGTTCCGGGAGTAAATTGAATAAATAATTTCCCGTCTTCATCAAACCCTTTCTCAGTGAGGAAGCGCCAATTGGGAAATCCTGTTGTGTGCGACAGGCACATACGTGCAGTAATCAATTTGTACCGGTCGTCGCCTTTTAAATCAGTAAATCCTCTCCATTCTTTTTTGAATTTAATATCGGGTAATGGCTGTTTCAAATAGTGTTGAAGCGGTGTATCTAAATGCAGGACACCTGTTTCCACCAGTTGCATAACGATATACGCAAATACCGTCTTGCTTAAGGAGGCACTGTAAAAACCTGTACTTGTAGTGAGCGTGTCTTTGGTTTCAATGTTCTTATAACCAACTGCTTTTTGATAAACTACTTCGTTGTTGTTGAAAATTGTAACAACAGCTCCGGTTACTTTCGCAGCCTTTGCCAACTCAGCTATTTTTTTTGTGAGACTGTCTGCATTAATTGAAGTGCCATCCAGACGGTTAATTGTTGTAGTGAGTTTTGATGAGCCTGTTGATGAAGCAGTTGTTTCCTTTGTTTTGGGTTCGTTGCTGCAGGCCGATACCATGCATACAATTAAAAAGGCTTGGCTATAATTTTTCATGTAGTTGGTTTGTTGCCTGAATATAATCGAAAATGGGTTATCACTTCCACTGCTGATCGATTCTGATGGCTTCTTTTAATAATTTAATAATAGCCCTGTCATCAATTTCATCGGGTGATTGATAGATTTTATAAAAGATCTGCTTGTTTGTTCCGTGGGTGAGATACTTATCAGCATCCATCAACCTGTTGCCATACCAGTA
>JANOIQ010000301.1:0-8507 GCA_031407835.1 Chitinophagaceae bacterium | reverse complement strand
TGCATCTATCACCAGCAAGCCATGACTGTGGTAATGATCTGTACAGGTTTGCATTAATTCCATGCTTGGTGCAAATGGAACTGTTGGCATACCTGCTCTTTTTTCTCCAATCATTTTACCCATTAATCTTGCACGTTCTTTGGCAATATCAACTCTCAGCAGTTTGTCTTTTTCCCTGTCGAAATAAATGATCCCATCAACAATTGTTTTTTCTGCTTTGGCATAAATGCTCAATGGATGATCGCTCCATAAAACCACATCTGCATCTTTGCCTACTCTGATGCTTCCTGCTTTATCATCAACGTGTAACATTTTTGCAGGATTGAGTGTTACCATCTTCAATGCATCTTCTTCACTCATGCCGCCATACTTAATGCTCTTAGCTGCTTCAAAGTTTAAGTGACGGGCCATTTCAGCATCATCTGAATTGATGGCTACGTTTAAACCAACTTTCTGCATAATAGAAGCATTGTAAGGAATAGCATCGAGCACTTCCATTTTATAATTCCACCAGTCGCTGAAAGTTGATGCACTAGCACCATGTTGTTTCATTTTATCTGCAACCTTGTAACCTTCCAGGATATGTGTGAACGTATTCAATGTAAATCCGAACCTGTCTGCTACACGAATCATGTCTGTGATTTCACTCTGTACATAAGAGTGGCAGGTAATGAAACGTTTTTTATTCATGATTTCAACCAATGCATCCAGTTCAAGATCACGGCGTGGAGCAACTGTTTTTGGGTTCTTCTTTTTCTCTTCCTCGTATTTTTTAAACGAAGCTTCATATTCTTTTGCACGGGTAAACGCATCAATCAAAACCTGGCTTACACCCATTCTTGAATCGGGGAAGCGGTTGTTTTGTGTAGCACTGGTACGTTTTACGTTTTCACCCAATGCAAATTTGATAAAGCCTGTCCATCCCTGGAACTTTAGTTCCTCAGCATTTGCACCCCAGCGTAATTTGATGAGCTGTGTTTGTCCGCCAATTGTATTGGCAGAACCGTGCAGGATATGTGAAGTAGTAACACCACCGCTTAACTGGCGGTAAATATTAATATCATCGGGGTTTAAGTTGTCTGCAATACGCACTTCCGATGTAACACTTTGTCCGCCTTCGTTAATGGAAGCGGCTGCAATATGAGAGTGCTCATCAATGATGCCCGCAGTTAAATGTTTGCCTGTTGCATCAATTACTTTAGCTGTTGCATCGCTTAAGTTTTTTCCAATTGCTGCAATCTTTCCGTTCTTCAGCAAAACATCTGTGTTTTGTAGGATGCCTTCTTTTTCGTTGGTCCAAACGGTTGCATTTTTAATGAGGATTGTTTCCTGTTTGGGTGTTTCTTCAAAACCATAGCCACCGAACGGATAATTCACCTTTCCAAATTTGGGGGCCATCTTTGGTTTAGTAGTATCAGCTTTTATTTCAGCTTCTTTGCTGAAGGTGGCTGTCCAGGTAAAACGGTTGCCATTAACATCATCACCCACACCGCTCCAGATCTTATCATTGGCAATACCGCTTAGGCGGATATTGTTACGGCTTCCTTTTGCTTCAGGGAAATTTAATTTCACCTGTTTGCCATCAAATGTAAAGCGGCCGGTAACAGTATCTTTGGCTATTACATTAGCAGCTGAACTGCTCTTTACATCCAATGTAAAGTTTTTCGCTCCGCCCGGTGTATTCACAATTAAATTGTAAACACCTTTTACTTCATTCCACATTTCATCTTTCACAGCATATTTTTCACCCTGCACCCAGTTTTGATAAATGATTGTTTTTTCGGAAAAGATAGGGCCTGAAGTAATTAAGAAGTTAGCCACTTTGCCGGTTTCCAAACTGCCAACCATATCATACACACCTAAAACAGTAGCCGGATTTTTGGTTAGAGCTTCAAAAGCTTTAGCCTCGCTTAAGCCATATTCAATTGCTTTGCGAAGATTGACCATAAATTGTTTTACATCACGCAGATCAGAACTGGTTAAGCAGAAGTTGATCCCTGCTTTTTCAAACATTCCTGCATTTGAAGGAGCCATTTCCCAGTGCTTCATATCTGCAAACGAAACAAACCTTGCATCATGCGGATCTTCAATGTCCATAGCTGCAGGATAGTTAAGCGGAAGAATGAACCATGCTTTGGTGCCTGCCATTTCATTGATGCGCTGGTATTCATTTCCGCCTGCTTTGATGATATACTGAACACCAAATTCATCACCTATTTTGTCGGAACGGAGTACATTCCATTTGTCGTTGGCTTCAAAAATCTGCGGAAGGTTTTGCTCTTCGTTCCAGAACTTCAGTGTAAGATTTACCCCTTCAGCCAATGGATTGGTTTTATACCATTGTGCATCTAAAAAAGTTTGACGCAGTAATGCTATTGTTCCCATCAAAGAAGAAGGATAAGACTGAGTTGATGTTCCTTTGGCTAATGAATAATGAGCAGATGCTTTTTCTTTCAGCACCACTTTGTTTTCTTTTTCATTGGCCAGTGTTACAAACACGCCGGTTCCTCTTGCAATACCATCACGCTGATGTGTAAGCACTGAACCAAAACCAGTTTCACGTAAAGCTTTTCCTTTTACATCATCTGCAGCAAAAAGCTGTACAGCATTTACATCGGTACGGATGGCCTGGTTCCAGCCGAAAGCTCCTTTTTGATTGGATGTAAGCTGGGCTGGAGCATTAAAGTTAAAGCCACCCTGTGCCCGCTGAATAACCGGCATACCATAATCAGCATAAATGTCAATGAAAGAAGGATAGATGTATTTGCCTTTGCAATCTACCACCACAGCGTCGGCAGGAACAGTAACATTCGTTCCCACTGCTGTGATTTTACCATCTTTAATTAACAGGGTTGCATTGTTGATGGTGGTTGCACCATCTTTTACAATGGTTGCATTGGTAAATGCATATGTGCCGCTCCGGTTATCGGCCACACCATTTACAGGAAAGGTTTCCTGTGCCCTGGATAATGCTGTACAAAGCAATAACCAGGAGAATAAGACTAATCTTCTCATGTTGCAGTTGGTTTTATTAAAAATAAGGCCTTAAGGTAAGTGAAAATCCAGTTGATGAAAAGAAGATTGGATGAGCGGGAATGAGCAATTGTTACTGGCTTTATGAAACAACAGCATACACGCTGCGGTTGAATATCATGATCATTTTTCTGTGCAAACTGATTTTTCGCAGGTAATTTTAGGGCAAAGAAGAAAAAGCATTACAGGAAATAAGAGTAAATAGCAGTGGCAAAACTGTAGTTTATGCTACAAACAGCTTAGGGGCTTTACTCTAAATTTGTACTGTCTGTTTTATTTATGATAAGTGCAACTATGATACCTGAGCCCTTTATCCATACTGGTAGTCTGTATTTTGTATTGATTAATGCAGAGGGTTATTACTCAGCTGCCAACCCATACTTTTTTGAAAAGTTTGCCCTGCCGGAGGCTACTATTACATCTGTTCATTTCTTTGAAACGATTCTTCCTGAAGACCATCCTGCCTTTTCAAAAGCGTTTGAATTCTGTTTGAACCATCCGGGAACATCAATTAAAGTTGATTTAAGGAAGCCTGATGTAAATGGAGGAGTTGTATTTACCCGTTGGGAATTCACCTGTCTTCAAAACAACGATGGCGATTATATACAGTGTATTGGATATGATGTTTCAGCAGAAATGCTGACGGGGGCGGCCATAGAAACAGCAAGAGAAGAAAATATTGCCAGAGATCAGATGCATGAAGAACTCTTATCAAACAGCATTGATGTTTTTTTACTGACGAATGAAAAAAGACAGATCACCTATTGTTCCCCCAATATTACAAGAATGCTTGGTTATGAGGTTTCTGAACTCATAGGCAGCAACGGGTTTTCTTTTGTACATCCTGATGACCTTCACATTGCATTGAATGCATTTGAAGAGGAATTAAACAATCCGGGTGAAAATCATTCAGAAGATATACGTTTCAGGCATAAAGACGGCAGCTGGAAATGGGCAGAGGTTAAAGGCAGAAATCTGTTTAAGAATCCCCGGGTGCAATCAATGATGATCAGCCTGAATGATGTTTCAATGCGAAAAAAATCAGAAGAAGCATTGGCTGAGAGTGAACTCCGGTACAAGTCTTTTTTTAATCAGTTGCCGGTTCCGCTTTTTATTGTAAGTGAAGATCATCATTATATTCTGGATGTAAATGACAGTGCGGTTGAGAAATACGGTTATTCAAAAAAAGAATTTTCAGCGTTATCATTTTTCAGCTTGTTTAAAGAGCAGTTAACTGATGCAGAAATTAATGAAGTATATACAAAGGGTAAGGTTGTTGGTCATAAAACAAAAACCGGCAAAAATATCCTGGTAACAATTGAAAAAAGAAAGGTAGAATTTTCTAAAACCAATGGCAATGTTCTGCTGGTAAATGATGTTACTGAATCAAACAATGTTCAACTGGAAAACGAATTGAGTTTTGAAGTTTCAGAATTACTCATTCAGCCAAGGTCGTTGAAAGAAAATCTTGAAACCGCATTAAAGTGTATCCGTTTGTTTACAGGCTGGGATCTTGCAGAATTATGGGTTCCGAATCAGGATGGATTATCCATTAAAAAAATTGCATTTGATGCTGATGATGGGGTTTATCATCAGCAAGTCCGTCATTTTCTGCAGTTAACGTCATCCTTTGAATATCCCATCAAAGATTATGATCCTGCTATTGCTGCTTCTTATAAGCCCTACTGGATTGAAAAACTATCTGAAAGTAAATTTGAATTTAAACGTAAAAAGATTGCTGAAAGTTGCGGGTTTCAATCCTGCCTCATAGTACCTGTCTTTAACGATAAGCAGGTAATCTGCATATTTTCCTTTTTCAGTTTTACGCAAAGGCATTACAGTAAAAGTAAAACTAACCTCCTCAGTATTCTGGGTAAACTGTTTGGTGCAGAAATTGAAAAGCGAAAGAAAGGGCTGATGCTTGATACATTTTTTCAGATCAGTAATGATATACTTACAATTGCAGGACTTGATGGAAAATATAAAAGAGTGAACCCTGCATTTGAAAAATTTATTGGCTACACAAATGAAGAAGCTAAAAAAATTCACCCGCTCAGTTATGTCCATGATTTTGATAAAGAAGCTGTGCTGGAAAAATTAAAAGAGCTGAGTAATGGAACTCCGGTTACTTATTTTGAAAACAGGGTTATTACAAAAGACCGTTCAACCAAATGGGTTGCATGGACGGCAACTCCACTCGTCAGCGAAGGAATCGTCATTGCATCGCACAGAGATATTACTGCTCAGAAAGAAGCAGCCGAACAGTTACGAATTTTCAACGAGCGGTATGAACTGGTAACCAAAGCTACAAATGAAGCCATCTGGGATCTCGATCTTGTTACGAACAGAATGAGCTGGAGCGACGGCTATAAAATTCTTTTTGGACATGGATTTGATGATAATACTAATGACCTTGATTTTTGGGAGTCTAATATTCATCCCGATGAGCAGGAAACTGTTACCCAGGGATTTAACAGCTTTTTAAAACAGCGCTCCACTCCTTATTGGGAATGTGAATACCGTTTCAGAAAAAGTGATGAAACGTATGCCAATGTACTCGATAAAGGGTATTTGATTTTCAATAAAGAAAACAAACCTTTAAGAATGGTTGGTTCTATGCAGGATATTACCGAAAGAAAGAAGCTGGAACAGGAACTGCTGGTAAGAGAACGTAATAAGCAAAACCAGATTGCACAGGCGGTAGTGTTTGCACAGGAAAAAGAAAGAGCTGAAATAGGAAAAGAACTGCATGATAATGTGGGACAGCTGCTGACCACTACCAAACTTTATCTGGAAATGCTCAAGCATAAACTGGATGATCCGCTGGAGTTGATAGAACGTGGCACCAAGCATATCAATATGGTTATTCATACCATCCGGAATCTTTCACATTCACTGGTTCCTGCCAGTATCAATGATCTTGGATTGATTGCTTCGGTAAGTGACCTTATAGAAAGTATCCAGGCTGTGGAAAGAATAGACATTTATTACGTTTCACCTCCCGACCTGGAAGTTAATATCGGGAAAGGTTTAAAACTCACCCTCTACAGAATTATACAGGAGCAGCTGAATAATATCATTAAGCATGCAAATGCTACCAACGTAACCATTGAGCTTTTTGAGGAAGACAGTTTTATTAAACTCATTATTACAGATAACGGCAAAGGGTTTGAAACCGAAACGGTAAAAATGGGTCTGGGTTTAAAAAATATAACAAGCAGGGTTGAATTGCAGAATGGTACAGTAAATATTATAAGTAAACCCGATATGGGATGTAAAATCATAATACAAATTCCTATTAATTATTAAAATTTCAATTATGGAAAAGATTACAGTGTTAATTGCCGATGATCACAAACTGATTCGTGAAACCTGGAGCTTTATTCTGAACAGCGATCCACGTTTTACAGTTGTGGCTGAGTGCAGCAATGGACAGGAGGCAGTTGAGAAAGCTCAGAAAGTAAGACCAAAAATTGCGTTGCTCGATATCAATATGGAGCCCATGAACGGGATTGAAGCTACAGAACAGATTCGTAAGTTTTCACCAGCAACGAAGATCATTGCAGTATCCATGCACTCACAACCGGCATATGTAAAAAAATTACTGAAGCTGGGAGCAATGGGTTATGTAACTAAAAATTCACCCCAACATGAAATGTTTGAAGCAATTGTTGCTGTGAATGAAGGGAAGCGCTTTATCTGCAGCGAAGTAAAAACAATCTTATCTGAACAGATGTTTGATGAAGAAACTCCCACAGGTGCCAACTCTCTGTCGAACCGGGAATTGGATGTAATTAAACACATTAAGCAGGGGCTTTCTTCCAAAGAAATTTCAACTGCATTGAGTATTTCATTGAAAACAGTTGAAGTGCACAGGCATAATATTCTGAAAAAACTGAACCTGAAGAACAGTGCCTCTTTAGTGAACTATATTAATGAAGCAGGACTGGCTATCTGATGATGGGTAAAAACAATGGTTCGTATTGAATGCTTTTATTAATTTCACCGGTATAAAATTTTACCGATGGCAGTTCGTGTATTTATTACCGGCGGAACTTTTGACAAAGAGTATAATGAAATTACAGGGCAGCTGTATTTCAATGATACACATATGCACGACCTCCTTGAAATGGGGCGCTGCCGTGTGCCGGTTGAAATACGCACATTAATGATGGTTGACAGCCTTGAGATGACAACACAAGATCGTGACCTCATTGTTCATCAATGTATTCAATGCGATGAAGACAGGATTGTTATTACACACGGAACCGATACAATGTCGGAAACAGCAAAAGTGCTGGCACAAAAAATAACGGATAAAACAGTGGTACTCACCGGCGCCATGATACCTATTAAATTTGGCAGCAGTGATGGTTTGTTTAACCTCGGCAGTGCATTGGCATTTGCTCAATCATTACCTGCCGGTGTTTATGTAGCTATGAATGGAAGATATTTTATATGGGATAATGTACGCAAGAATAAACAAACAGGAATGTTTGAAGAAATGAAATAAGCCCTGCTTTTCTCAAAGAAGGGCTGTTATTTTATCTTGAAAGGTTATATTGATTCCGTTCAAGAAAATCTGTTTCACCATCAAAGCGTACGAGTTTTGTTATTGTTAAATTCTTTTCACTCAGCACAATCACCTTCTTAATTGTGCAGGGCTTATGATCATTGCCATCTTTGCCGCTGCTTTCCAATACAACTCTCAATGTTCCATCAGGAAGTTTTGTTTTTTCAGTCAGCGTTGCTTCATTAATCATTCCTCCATCTGCACTTACAGTTAACTCATCAGTTGTTTCATGCCCGGGTTCCTGCGGATAAGCAAATTGCAAACTCCAGCTTCGGTCACTTTGTTTATTTCCTTTTCTGCTGCCATTAACAATTACATGAATCGTTTCACTCTTTCCTGAAGTATAATCTCTGTACGTTAATGTTCCTTTCCATTTCCCGTTTAGCAACTTTAATTCAGATGCGGTAATAATTGGTTCATTAGGCTGCTGAATAAATGAAGAGGAACTTAAAAAAGCTATCATCAGCAACATCGCTGCTGCAAAGTTTTTTGTAACTGCGGGAGTTGGTTTTCTGTTCATGATCCATTCATCAATTGCATAACGTCCGCTGCCGGCAAATGTAATCAACACAAATCCCCAGAACAATAATTGCTGATAGTACATTCCCAGCATAGGCATTGGGTTATCATACCAGATGAATGCAACAACAAAAAACTGAAAAGCTAATTGCAAAGCAGAGAATCGTGTAAAAAAACCAAGCGCAATGCATAAGCCACCAACAAATTCGCCCCATGCAGCCATCGCTGCCCAAAATGCAGGTGAAGGAAAGGTAAAACCAAGAGTTCTTACCTGGTCAACAAACCAACCCGGTGCTGATATGTTTGACATTTTAGGGAAACCTGCTCCAATAGCAATTGACAGTCCGATATAAATTCTGAATAATGCCCAGCTGATGTTAAA
>JANOIQ010000300.1:0-7784 GCA_031407835.1 Chitinophagaceae bacterium | reverse complement strand
TGGAGCAACCAGTTTGTGATCAGCCGGGGCATTGAACCATGCCTGACCCTATATCCTATGAAAACCTGGGAACCCATTTTTACTCAAATAAGTCAGTTAAATGATTTTGATCCTAAGGTACGCAACTTTCAACGCCTCTTTTTGAACGGTGCTACCAACGTTGATATGGATACAGCCGGCAGGTTATTGATTCCACAGAATCTGAAAGACATTGCCGAAATCGATAAAGACATTGTGTTGTTTGCCAAAGTAAAGGTGATTGAAATATGGGACAAACGTAAGTATAAACAGCTCTTTGAAACCCTTTCAGCCAATGATTTCAGCAGCCTTGCAAGCGAGGTGATGGTGAAGCCGCCAACGGTGTAAGAAAGATGGGGAAGAAAACGAACATACAATCTGCTGATGATGAGTTAACCAATCAGCAACAGGATGTTTATCATATTCCTGTACTACTGACCGAAGCAATTGATGCATTGAACATACAGCCAAACGGTGTGTATGTGGACTGCACTTTTGGAGGAGGAGGACACAGCAAGGAAATATTGAAACGTTTAAATGCCGATGGACGTTTGGTTGCATTTGACCAGGATCCTGATGCAAAAAGAAATTTGCCTGATGATGAGCGTGTGGTTTTTGTGCCGCATAATTTCAAACACATCAGTCGCTTCTTAAAGCTGAACCGCTTTGAAAAAGTGGATGGAGTGTTAGCTGATCTTGGAGTATCCAGTCATCAGTTTGATGAAGCAGCAAGAGGTTTTTCAACAAGGTTTGACGGCCCACTTGATATGCGGATGGATCCATCACAATCAGTTACTGCGTCATTCATTCTTCAAACCTATTCGCAGCAGCAGTTGCATAAACTGTTTGAGCAATATGGTGAAGTAACAAATGCCAAAACACTTGCCGCAATAATTGTTCAGCAACGCAGCACCAATTCGTATCAAAATATTGAACAGTTAAAGCAGTCACTCCAATCTGTGGTGAAAGGGAATCCCAATAAATACTTTGCACAGGTGTTCCAGGCATTACGAATTGAAGTGAATGAAGAGCTGAATGTGTTGAAAGAACTGCTGGAACAATTACCCGGTATCCTGAAACCTAAAGCCCGTATCGTAATCATTTCCTTTCATTCGCTGGAAGACAGATTGGTTAAAAACTTTTTTAAAAAAGGAAGTTTTGAGGAGGAGGTGTATAACCCTTTCGAACGGGAGGAGAAGGAAAAAGTGTTCAGCATCATCAGCAAAAAACCAATTGAAGCATCACCTGAAGAACAGAAGCGAAACCCAAGATCAAGAAGTGCAAGGCTGAGAGTAGCCGAAAAAATATAAACCCATTGTAAACTGATATTATCCGAAAAAAACTGAAATATAGAACATACAAACAAACCAATGGCAGGCAAAGAACCGAAGATTGATATTAAAAAGTGGTTCAATCACCAGTGGATCGTTAAAAACGTTCCATACTTCCTATTTCTCTCTGTGCTGGCGATATGCTACATCGCTAACGGGCATTATGCCGACAATACAATCCGCAACATCAACAAAACAACCAGGCTTTTAAAAGAGCAGGAGTATGAATTTAAAACACTGAACGGAAAACTCATGTTTCAAAACCGGTTAAGTGAAGTGGCAAAATCAGTTGGGCCAATCGGGTTAAAAGAAAATATTCAGCAACCAGTTAAAATAACAGACAGTACACAACAGAAGAAGAATTAATGGAAGTTAAAAACGACATATTGTGGCGGGTGAACCTCGGTTTTCTGGGGCTGGCACTTTTTGGTTTGTTCATTCTGGGCAAAGCGTTTTATACGCAGCGTTTTGAAGGAAGCTACTGGAAAAATATGAGCGACAGTATGCATACCAAAATTCTGGACCTGGATGCTGAACGTGGTACTATTTACAGCGAAGACGGAAGTATGCTCAGCACTTCTTTACCACAGTTTGATATTTTTATTGATTTTGCTGCAGAAGGTTTACGTCAGAAAAAAGGAGAACGTTTTTTTGATAACATTGATTCGTTAGCCATTTCATTAGCTGGCTTATTTAAAGATAAAAAAGCGGATACTTATAAGAGGGAACTGAAACTGGCTTATAAAAATAAAGAGCGTTATTATTCGCTGCATAAAAAAGTATCCTTTGAAGAATATAAAGAATTGCGTGAATTTCCATTGGTACGTTTAGGTAAAAACAAAAGCGGATTTATTGCAGAAGTAAAAACAAAACGACTGAATCCATTTGGTGAGTTAGGTTTCAGAACAATTGGTTTGTACAGAGAAAATTCAAAGCTCGTTGGTTTAGAACGTTCATTCGACAGTGTGTTGCGGGGTACTACTGGTAAGCGGTTGGTTCGTTTTGTGGCAGGTGGAGTAATGATGCCCGTTGAAGGTTATGAAGTAGAACCTGAAAACGGAAACGATGTGTACACAACAATTGATGTAAACATCCAAGATATAACTGAACGAGCATTAATGCGTACAGTTGCAACCAATGAAGCATTGGAAGGAACCTGTATTGTAATGGAAGTAGCTACAGGAAAAATCAAAGCTATTGCAAATCTTGGCCGCACACCCGATGGAACTTATTTTGAAACAGATAATTATGCATTGCGTACATCAGAGCCAGGCTCAACTATTAAACTGGTAACGTTGCTGGCTGCACTGGAAGACAAGTATGTAGCCATTAATGATAACATCGTTATTAACGGAGGTCGCTGGACCATCAATGGCCGTACAATTGTTGATGATCATAAAAGTCCTGAAGTTGTTACGATCAAAGAAGCATTCACACATAGTTCGAACGTTGCTATGAGTAAACTGGCCTACCAGTATTACACAAGTGATCCGAAAAAATATTATAAGCATTTTACCAATCTTCATCTCACTGCCAAAACAGGAATTGAGCTGAATGAAGAGTTTAAGCCTATGATAAAAAACCCAAACAAAGCAAAGTACTGGCATCCGCAAACGTTGGCCTCATGGGGTTTTGGGTATGAACTGATGCTGTCACCCCTGCAATTGTTAATGGTGTACAATGCAGTTGCTAATAACGGGAGAATGATGAAGCCTTACCTCTTAAATGAAATCAGGAGTTATGGAACAATTATAAAAACGAATGAGCCTGTTGTATTGAATGAAGCAATCGCAAGTGAATCAACCATCAAACAATTGCAGGAATGTTTAGCTGCTGTTTGCACAGAAGGTACTGCAAAAAAACAATTTGAAACAGCTGTTTACAAAGCAGGTGGAAAAACAGGAACAGCTAAAGTAAATGACGGTAAATATAAATACAGTGATGGTGTATATCAATCAGCTTTTGCAGGTTATTTTCCTGTTGATGCTCCAAAGTATTCCATCATTGTTGTAATAAAGAACAAACCACACGCAGCTAACTATTATGGAGGATCTGTGGCAGCACCCGTATTCAGAGAAATTGCTGACCATCTTTATAAATACAGCCAGGAACAGCAGCAGCCTTATCAACTGCAGCCACTTGCTGATTCTATGCTGTACACATTCACAGGCATGAAAAAAGAAATACAGTCCATCTCTACGCAATTTGGTTTCAGTTATACGGATCAATTGGTAGGTAACTGGCGCATTTCATTTTTAAAAAACAAGACAATGCAGTCGCAGGTATTTAATACCGCAGGCGCAGTGATGCCAGATGTAAAAGGAATGGGGTTGAAAGATGCATTATACGTATTGGAAACTGCAGGAATGAAAGTGCAGGTGAATGGGAAAGGAAAAATTAATAACCAGTCTGTAGCTGCAGGGTCGCCTGTTGCCAAAGGACAGCAAATTATACTATCGTTGAACTGATGGCTTTATTAAAAGACATATTATATAAAGTGCATATCCGCAGCGTTCACGGATCAACAGGCATTGATATCAAAGATCTGCAGATTGATTCACGCAGCGTAAAGCCGGGTAGTTGTTTTATTGCTATCAAAGGTGTTGCAGTTGATGGACATGAATTCATCAGCAAAGCCATTGAGCAAGGTGCTACTGCTATTGTTTGTGAGCACCTGCCTGAGCAACTGAATGATGATGTTGCATTTATCCAGGTAGCGAACAGTGCAGAAGCTGCCGGTTTTATGGCCAACCAGTTCTTTGGAAATGTAAGTGAGCAGATGAGAGTGGTTGGTGTAACGGGTACGAATGGTAAAACAACTATCGCTACATTATTATTTAAATTATTCAGTGCATTAGGTTACAGATGCGGATTGGTTTCAACTGTTGATTATCATATTGCAGATAAAATAGTTCCGTCAACACATACAACACCTGATGTAATCAGCCTCAACAGTTTGCTGAAACAGATGTATGATGCCGGTTGCACATATGTGTTTATGGAATGCAGCAGTCATGCCATTCACCAGCACCGCATAACAGGTATTCATTTTGTTGGTGGATTGTTCAGCAACATCACACATGATCATTTAGATTATCATAACACATTTGATGAATATATACGTGTAAAGAAAAGTTTCTTCGATGGGCTTGGTTCAAATGCATTTGCCATCAGCAACAAAGATGATAAGCGTGGTGAAGTAATGCTGCAGAATACAAAAGCAAAGAAGCAGTATTACAGCATTAAAAATTTGGCTGAGTTTAAAGGAAAGATTTTAGAAAATGGTTTGACCGGTTTGCAGATGATGGTGAATAACGAAGAAGTGCATTTCCGGTTAATTGGTGAATTTAATGCGTACAACCTGTTAGCAGTATTTGGTGCAGCTGTTTCATTGGGTGAAGACAAACAGAAAGTATTGCAGGTGCTGAGCGGATTAACAGGAGCTGAAGGAAGATTTGATTATATCATTTCACCCAAAGAACTCATACTCGGCATTGTTGATTATGCACACACACCCGATGCATTGGAAAATGTGTTATCAACCATCAAAAAATTAAGACGTGGGCACGAGCTGATCATTACGGTGGTTGGTTGTGGTGGCGACAGGGATAAAACAAAACGACCCATCATGGGAGAAGTTGCCTGTGAGTTAAGCGACAAAGTGATTTTCACCAGTGATAATCCACGTACAGAAGATCCACTGGAAATACTGGGCGATATGGAATACGGATTGAGTTCTGCATCGAGAAGAAAATTTATTTCAATTGCCGATAGAAAAGAAGCAATTAAAACAGCCGTGAGTCTTGCCGGGCATGAAGATATCATTCTCGTAGCAGGAAAAGGCCATGAGAAATACCAGGATATAAAAGGAGTGAAGTATGAGTTTGATGATAAGAAAGTATTGCAGCAACTGTTTGAATTATTAGAGAAGTAACAATTGAATAACTGAACGCATGCTAAAGAATTTATTTGACTGGTTAAATAACAATGGGATCAAATTTCCCGGCGATAACCTGTTTCAGTTTATCACCAGCAGGGTTATGCTGGCAGTTTTACTATCGCTGCTTATTTCAACTGTATTTGGAAGGAAGCTGATCAATTACTTGCGCAGGAAACAGGTTGGTGAAACCGTAAGGGATCTTGGCCTGGCTGGTGAGCAGCAAAAGAAAGGAACACCAACAATGGGTGGATTGATCATCATTGTTGCAATCATTGTTCCTACAGTGCTGCTGGCTGATGTAAGCAAAGTGTACATTTTATTAATGCTGTTTGCTACAGTTTGGATGGGCCTGATTGGATTTATTGATGATTATTTAAAGATCCGTTCGAAGCGAATGGCGCAACAGCAGGGAATCAATTATAAGAAAGGGGATAAAGATGGATTGGCAGGATGGTTTAAAGTATTAGGACAGGTAGTGTTGGGCGTTGCAGTAGCAACAACACTCATGTTCAATGATTCGGTAAGTGCATACAGAGAATTTACAGGAACACATCTGCCTGCAAATGCTGAGGTAAAAAAACCAAAGCTCAATGGAAAGGAAAAGATTTTTATTAAAGCCGATGAACCGGTAACAACGATACCATTTGTAAAGAGTCATGAGTTTAATTACGCAAAACTTTTGCCTAAAGCTATACGTGGTGTTACATGGTTGTTGTATGTGTTGATTGTAGTGTTTATTGTAACAGCTGTTTCAAATGGTGCAAACATTACAGATGGCATTGATGGATTGGCAACAGGAGTATCTGCATTGATAGGAATTGGTCTTGGCATTTTTGCGTATGCCAGTGGTGATATACGTTTTGCTGATTATCTCAACATCCTGTATATACCCGGCATTGGTGAACTGTCCATTTTCATTGCTGCATTAGTAGGTGCATGTGTTGGGTTTCTCTGGTACAATTCTTACCCTGCACAGGTGTTCATGGGCGATACAGGAAGTTTAATGCTGGGTGGAGTAATTGCATCGCTGGCATTTTTAGTAAGAAAAGAATTATTGATACCGATATTCTGCGGAGTGTTTTTAGTAGAAGTATTAAGCGTAACGATGCAGGTGAGCTACTTTAAATACACCCGGAAAAAATATGGTGAAGGCAGAAGGATTTTTTTAATGAGCCCTTTGCATCATCATTATCAGAAATTAGGATTTCATGAGAGTAAGATTGTAACACGGTTCTGGATCATTACGATTCTTTGCGTTGTGTTTGCCATTGTTACACTTAAAATCCGGTAAAAAAGTTTGATGAAAAACCATTGTGGTTTTTTAGGCCAAATCCATTGAAAAATTATAACCAACCTGTGATTCACTTGGGCAGAGTACTAACCCATACTTATGAAGAATCTTTTTTTATTTTTTAACAGAGAATAAAAAGATGGTTCACAAAACCAAAAAGAAAGAAAGCAGTTTCCGGGGTTCAGGTAACCGGTAACTGGAAACATGAAACCTGCAACAGACAAATGGCACACAAATGTTACATACTTGGAGCTGGGGAAAGCGGAGCTGGTGCCGCTATTCTTGCTAAGCAGCAGGGGTATGAGGTATTTGTTAGTGATGCCGGTCCAATCAAAAGCATGTACAAAGAAGAACTGAATGAATTTGGAATTCAGTTTGAAGAAAGCATGCACACAGAAGAAAAATTGCTGAGCGCCGATGAGATTGTGAAGAGCCCGGGTATTCCTGAAAAAAGTGAGATGATGAAAAAAATCCGCAGTAAAGGAATTCCGGTGATCAGTGAAATTGAACTCGCCTGGCGTTTTAAAGGTAACAGTAAGATCGTTGGCATTACCGGTAGTAATGGTAAAACAACTACGACTGCTTTAACGTATCATATTTGCCGGCATGCCGGATTGGATTGTGCCATGGTTGGTAATATCGGTATCAGCATTGCCAAACAGGTGGCGCTTGATCCCAAAGAAATATATGTAGCTGAGATCAGCAGTTTTCAGCTGGATGATATTAAAGATTTCCGTGCAGAAATAGCGTTGCTCACAAATATAACAGAAGATCATTTAGACAGGTACGAGTACAAATTTGAAAACTATATCAACGCAAAGTTTAAGATCATCCAAAATCAAACGCAAGACGATTATTTTATTTACTGTGCCGATGACCCGGTAACAGCAAAGTATCTCAGCAAACTTACTATCCATTCAAACCCATTACCATTCACCATGAAACAGGAACCACAAAAAGGTGCTTTCATTAAAGACGGCACTATGACGATTGCAGTTAACGACGACAAGGTTACAATGAGCGTAGACGATTTTAAGATCAAGGGAAAACACAATCAGTACAACACCATGGCAGCAGGTATTGCAGCGTCTACTTTAGGTATTCGCAAAGAAAAAATCAGGGAAGCTGTTACCACATTTGAAAGCCTGGAGCACAGAATGGAAATGGTAGCAATGGTAAAAGGAGTTGAATACATCAATGATAG
>JANOIQ010000297.1:0-3660 GCA_031407835.1 Chitinophagaceae bacterium | reverse complement strand
GCCTTTTCCACTTTCGCAGCAGTAAGTATTGTTCCTACTTTCAAATCAATCTTTGCAAAATCATCGAATTCGATTTCTGATTTCAAGTTACCTGTTTCCTGTTCCTGGGTATGATGAGCAGACTGTTCACTTCCTGTAACTTGCAACTGGGAACCAGTGACCTCTTGCAGACCTGCCTTCAATTTCTCCACTTGTAATTTAATTTCTTCATCTTCAATTTTTCTGAAAAGTAATTCAGGAGCACGCATTGTATAACCAACACTCAGTAATTTCAGCTTGCCTGCATTTTCCCAGTCAAGTATCTTCTCTACAACCTTCATCATACCAATCATCTTCTTTGCCGTATTAGGTAAAAAAGGATTGATGAGAATAGCAAGGTTGGCTGATAACTGCAAACACAAATGCATGGTATTATCAATACTCTTCTGAGCCTCCTCTAAATCCCCCCCGGTAGGGGAGACTTTTGCGGCCTCCAAATTTTTAGCTTTAATCCACGGTTCTTTCTTCTGCATGTATTGATTTCCCTTGCGGCTGAGATCAATTACTTCATACAATGCTTCACGAAATTTATATTCTTCCAGTAAACTTTCAACCTTCTGCTTTGAACTTTCAATATCATTGATTACTTTTCTATCGTCATCATCTAAAATATCTTCATGGAGTTTGGGAACTTTTCCACCGCATAATTTGTGCATCAACACCCATGTACGGTTGATGAAGTTGCCGAAGATGCTTACCAGTTCACTGTTTACTGCATCCTGGAAACCTTTCCATGTAAACTCGCTGTCTTTTGTTTCGGGTGCAATCTGTGTTAAATAATAACGGAGCATATCCACACACTGTCCACCACCATTTTCTTTCTTTACAAAATCAGTAATGTAATCTCTCATCTCTAATTTCCAGTTACGGTGGGTACTCATCTTATCGCCTTCGAGATTCAAAAATTCATTGGCCGGAACATTACTTGGTAAAATATTTCCATGCAGTTTTAACATGATAGGGAAAATGATGCAATGGAACACAATATTATCCTTGCCAATAAAATGAACAAGCTTTGTATCCTTATCGTACCAATAAGGTTCCCAATCTTTTTGATTGTTGATGGCCCACTGTTTGGTTGCGCTGATATAACCGATGGGTGCATCAAACCAAACGTAGAGCACTTTTCCAGCCCCCCCACCCCCCAAAGGGGGGATTTCAGCCACTGCGGTTTCATCTTTCCTTTTATTTACAGCAGCAAGAATCTTATCGGCAACCTTTGCTCTTTCGTTAATAACTTCTGTATTATTGAATCGTATTACTTCAAATCCATGTTTATTTAGTTCAGCTGTTCTTTCTGTATCGCTTATTTTATTTTCAGGAGTTTGATGCATCAAATCATCAACTTCAAGAATCAATTTGGCAGGTAAACAAATAAAATCTGCAATGTAATTTCCAATAATATGCTGCCTTCTGAATTTATAACCATCCAATTGTTTAGCACGCAACAATTCCCATAATGCAATTTCCGCATCTGTTGGATTGCTTCTGTGCTCTTTTACAAACTCTTTGAGAAGACCATATGTTACCGGATCGGCTGTTAAATAATCATAAGAGTTATTCAAATTATCAGCGTCTAAAGTCCCTCCTTTGGAGGGATTTAGGGAGGCCGGAACTTTAATTCCCCATTCCAGATCTCTTGTTACTGCTCTTGATTGCAAACCACCTTCAATCCAGCTTTTACACTGGCCAACAACTGTTGCACGCCAGTCATCTTTATGCTCTTTTAAAATCCATTCACGTAAAAATTCTTCATGCTTGCCCAATGGCAAATACCAATGGGTTGTTTTTTTCTTGATGGGTGTTTTACCACTGAGTGTACTAACGGGGTTGATCAGCTCATCGGGGCTTAATGTTCGTCCGCATTTTTCACACTGATCACCAAATGCCCTGTCACTGCCGCAATTGGGGCAGGTTCCTTTTATATAACGGTCAGCCAGGAATGTACTGGCTTCTTCATCAAAATACTGCTCAGTTTCCTTTATTTCCAGTTCGCCTCTGTCGTTGAGATAAGTAAAAAATTCCTGTGCTGTTTCATGATGTAACGGAGAACTGGTACGGTGATAAATATCAAAGCTGATGTTGAGGTCATCAAAATCTTCCTTCATTGCCTGGTGATACTTATCAATAATCGCCTGCGGAGTAGTTCCTTCCTTTGTTGCCTGGATAGGAATAGCCGTTCCATGTTCATCACTACCACAAACAAACACCACATCTCTTTTCTGTAAACGGAGGTAACGCACATAAATATCAGCCGGAATATATGCACCTGCTAAATGCCCCACATGTTTCAAACCATTGGCATAAGGAAGTGCAGAAGTAATCAGGTATCTTTTTGGTAAACTCATTTTGTTATCGTCTTTAGTATTTCTGTTCATCACCTGTTGCGTCGCACACTTTTACTTACGGTAATTCCATGTGCAGATGTCTGGCGAATGAGTTTGCAAAAGTACCATAAACAGCCCCATTACCCAAACCTCAAAAAAAAGGATGCCAACCTTTAAAAGGTTGGCATCCTTTTGCCAATATCAACTGCAAGACTACTTTTTTCGCTTCTGTGAAAACATCCAGCTCAAGTAAGTTGGTTCAGCAAATGCATTATCCCAGCTGTTATGGTTTACACCGGGATATTCGGAATAAGTAACTTTTACTTTTAAGGCTTTCAATCTCTCCACCATTTCCCTTGAAAGCTTTACATCAACTGCTCCATCAACAGCACCATGAAATACCCAGAAAGATGTATTCTTCACCCGTTGATCATAAAGAGTGGTATTGCCACCGCCGCAAATGGGCAGTGCAGCAGCATACAGTTCTGGATACCTGAAAACAGATTCAAATGTGCCCATACCCCCCAGAGAAAGTCCGGTAATATAAATGCGCTTGGGATCAACCGCTTCTTCCTTAATAATTTTTTTCACCAGTTCATTGGCAGCAACCAGTGGCCATTTGGGTTCTGCAGTGTAATCAAATTCAAACTTTACGGGTTGCTTTGTTCTGTCCACTTTTGTTGATGCCCAGGAAGATTCAAGCGGACATTGCGGAATCACTACAATAGCAGGGAAATTTTTTCTGTTCTCCGAATTAATAAAAAGTTTTGCCCCATGTGTGAGCTGCAGTTCATTATCCTTTCCTCTTTCACCTGAGCCATGCAGGAAAAGAATAACCGGGTATTTTTTTGTACGGTCATAATTTTCTGGATAAAGAATCCTGTAAGGCAATACTTTTCTTTCACCCAAAACAAATTCCTTCTTTTCATACACATTCAGTGCAGGATCATACTTGCTTTTTGCAAGAAGGCCTTTTATATTTAACCAGTCACCAAAAAGTTCAATCCATTTATCAGAAGGTAAATTCTGCACACGCATTCCAAAACCATGACCTCCTTTTGAATACATGTGCAGTTCAGCTTCATGTTTAGTTGTAAGCCATTGATTGTAAAAATCAACGCTATGAGGTGCAAGTCCTAAAGCATCATCACTTGCAGCAACTATAAACGCCTGTGGTGCATCAGCTGCTACTGTTCCCCACATGTCTCTTGGAAAGTATGCATAAACAGGAGCGATAAAGTTTGGTTTATTTTCACTGGTATATTTAAAAGCAGTTGATGCTGTTACTGTACCT
>JANOIQ010000283.1:0-4918 GCA_031407835.1 Chitinophagaceae bacterium | reverse complement strand
AACGCCTCATTCTTGCGCCAGGTCCCCGAACTTTTAGAGTTGCAGATACTTGCTATTTTGTGCTTCATCATCATCAACCAATACATTCTTCATTCCCTACCTTTGCTTCCACATGAAAACGGAAATACAAACCATTTTTACTGAAGGCCAGGTGTTATTAGTTGATAAACCATTAGAGTGGACATCATTCGATGTGGTGGCGAAAGTGCGGAATACCATCAAAATAAAAAAGGTTGGTCATGCAGGTACGCTTGATCCATTGGCAACAGGATTACTCATTCTCTGCACAGGAAAGTTTACCAAAAAGATTAATGAATACCAGGCCCGTGAAAAAGAATATACCGGAACATTTACATTGGGTGCAGTTACTCCAACCTATGATTTAGAAAGTGAACCGGAGCAGTTCAAAGATTATTCATTTGTTACAGAAGAACTGATTCATGCAACAACCAAACAATTCATTGGCGATATACAGCAGGTACCACCAACACATTCAGCTATCAAAAAGAACGGACAGGCTGCTTATGTAATGGCAAGAAAAGGAATTGATATGGTGATGGAACCAAGACCAATCATTATTAAAGAATTTGAGATCACTAAAATTACATTACCTGTTGTTCATTTCCGTGTGGTATGCGGAACAGGAACTTATATCAGGAGCATGGCTTATGATTTTGGGAAAGCATTAGGTTGTGGTGCATACCTCAGCAAACTCTGCCGTACAAGAATAGGAGAGTTTACACTCAATGATGCAAGAAGCCTGGAACAAACACTGGAATGGATTAAAGAAGTTACCCACCCCTTGCCCCTCCCGGGAGAGGATGCATCAGAAGGGATACCCAATTCCTAAAGAGATATTGAAATTTTCGTAACGCCAGTTACGATCGGCTTCGGCCCGGCCAAATAAATTCTTCAGGTTGGGTGTTGGAAAACGCCAACCATCATTTTTTTCAACAAACGGAAAGGCTGGATTTTTAACACGAAGACCAAAGTCTACACGCAGGAGAAACAAGCCAACAAAATCAAGACGTAAACCGGTACCTGCACTTACACTCATGTCACGGTAAAAATGATTTAACTGAAACACCGCCGTATCATTTCCCCTGTTACCATTGTTGCGCATGTTCCAAACATTACCTGCATCCATAAATAATGCTCCACGCAAAATGAGTGAATTGGGCCAGATGGATAATATATCATAACGGTATTCAGCATTTACTTCAAATAAGATATCACCGGTACGACTGAAGAACTGGTTTCTTCCGCTGCGTGGCTCCATGGGGCTAGCACCGGGACCAACACTCCGCAAGGGCCATGCACGCATACTATATGGGCCACCACCTGCAAACTGTTTAAAAAATGGCATACTCGATGTATCATTATCATACAGGTAACCTGCACCTGCTGCTGCTCTGAAAACCCATTCTCTTTTCAGTTTAATAATCCTGTATTTGTATTCGGCATCTAATTTTACATACTCAAATAACTCTTTATCAAAAAGCGGGATGGCTTTTTTCAAACGGCCAAAAACAGCACCTGATTCTTCAAAGTTGATGCGGTAAGAAGCAATAACGGTATGGTTGAGTTCATTTTTAATGATGATCCGTGGCTTTGAATAATTGATGTTTACATTTCCCAATACAAAGCCCTGGTTAAAAGAGTTGCGAAGAAAAAGATTGTCTTTCAATTGCTGCCTAAAGGCCGCTGAAATATCATACAGGTTTACATATTCAATATTCAGCGGACTTATTCTCCAAATAGCATTCTTTTTTGTTTGATACTGCCATCCCAATGTGGAAGTAATGGAAGTAAGTGCAAACAATCCGTTCTTATTAATGTTGCGGTCAATAACAGAAATAGTATTGGTGAAGAAGGTTTTCTTGTTCAACCATGTTTTACTTTTCTTTGGGAAAATCGAGGAGAACCAGGTTGGAATTTTTGGAATGGATAAAGTATTACTGTAGGTTAATTCAGTTGCCTGTAATCCTGTATTTAATGGAGGCAGGCCAAGTTCAACACCAACACGAATCGTCTGGCTCATTTGTATTCCCTGCTTGGCAATATTCCTGTCGTTGAAACCAAAATTTACTCCAAGGCCAACAAGATTTCCTGCGTTGCTTAAGGATGATTGTACCTGGTTAAACATACTTTCCAGGTTGGTGCTGAATGTATATCTTTTGGATGGCGTTAAAAAGATGGTATAGTCAATTTTTGAAGAATCATCTTTGGCCTTCATTGGCTGAATTTTAATGATCTGCCACAGGTTGAGTTTGTTCAGTTCATCGGCAGTAAGGGAAACGTCGATTGCCCTGTAAAGACTGTCGGGCCTTAACACCAAATGCTGTCTAATGAAATAGGGTTTGAATTTTTCTTTTTTGTATTTAACGGAAATGCCATTTCTTGTATTTGTTTGAAAAGGGGAGGCAGCTATATTAGTTCCGGGAATGGTTGTTGCCGTATCAATTCCATCATTCTTAAACTCAGGATAAACGGTGATGTTACGGTTATGATAAACCCTGAAAGCAGATGTATCAATATCAGGCTTGGTTCGGATGTACACATTCACCAATGGATTTTTTCTTCTTTCCTGTGCTTCCAGCAGTACTTCAAACTGGCGGATGGGGTCCAGTGCAAGTTCGGGATCAAGCAATTTCAGAAAAACTGTATCTACATCTGCATACAGCAAATCTCTTGTTGCATTGTAATAACCATTATTCCGGTATAATTCAATCAGCCTGTCCATTTCAGCAGCAACCTTTGCTTCTGTAAAAGGCTCGCCTTTTTTAAGAAAGCTGTTGGAAAGATTCCTGTAAGTAAGTTCTTTCAGCACCAGCAATTCATTGCGGCTTGAATCATTAGGAAGAATCACAATAGAATCCATTCTGAAAACAGGGCCGGTAGTTACATTGAAGGTTGTGATAGCCCTGTACTGCGGCTTTGCTCCATTTACTGTATCGATATAGGTGGTATCGGTGACCTTTCCGTTATAATAACCGATGGTTTTGAGAAAGATCTCCATGTTCAGTGAGCTCTGTTTGGCATAGCTTGTATCAAAAACTGCCGGGTTCATGAGCCTTTTGAAGAAAACAAAGGATTGCTTGACGGTGATATGCATACTGTCGTCGAGCTGGGTTATCAGTCGGTCGTTGAGAACGGATTTTCCATCTTTGTCAAGGTCCTGCGATTTTACTTCAATTTTATTTTCATACACAAAAGGACGTTCTTTGGGATAGTTTTTTATGCTGATATATTTCCTTGTGCCGCAGGCGGCAAAAAATGCAGAAGCTGTACCAATAAGGAGAAATTTAAACAATGCCCGGGTGAATGTCATAAAATAGTGAATCAATGCTAAGTAAAACCGAAGTCAAATATATTCAAAGTTTAGGCCATAAAAAAAGAAGAGAGGAAGAAAGGCTTTTTCTGGCTGAGGGTAACAAATTGGTGGCAGAGTTTATTCGTGAAATACCCAGGCAGGTTTTTCGGTTATACGCAACCGAAGATTTTTTTCAAACGCACCCCGATGCAGAAAAAATTCCGGTAAAGCATGTCATCACGGAAGAAGAACTTCAACGTATTTCACTACTGCAAACCCCTAACCAGGCACTGGCCATTATCAACTGCTTTCCTGTAAAAGACTTGAACAAACTGGAGAATGAATGGTACCTCGCACTGGATGGAATCCGTGATCCCGGCAATATGGGCACCATAATACGACTGGCCGATTGGTTTGGTATCAACACCATCATCTGTTCTCCCGACTGTGCTGATATTTACAACCCCAAAGTTGTACAGGCCAGCATGGGCAGTATCATCCGTGTGAATGTGGTGGAGAAAGACCTCTACACATTCCTTGCAGATCAGCAAATTCCTGTTGTTGGTGCAGTGCTTGGTGGAAAAGAACTTTCTTCCTTCAAATTCCCTGCTGCAGGTGTATTGATTATTGGCAATGAAGCGAACGGTATCAGCAATGAAGTGATGCGTTTACTTACTCATCAATTAATGATTCCACGCTTCGGTGAAGCAGAGTCGTTGAATGCAGCTATTGCAACAAGTATTTTTCTGTGGGAAATGAAACGTTCCTGATAATAGAAACGCTGATGACGCAGATGGAAACGGATTGGTACAGATTTTTGAACTAATATCTTATCCGTTTTAATCCGTATGAACCCGTAGCATCCGTGTTTCTATTAATCAGATAGCACTGATACCAACCCTTGCCTGCACATATTCATTCTTCTCCACTTCATTCAGTATAAACTGTGCAAGATCTCCAGCATTAATATGATTCAGATTTGGATCAGGTGGATAATCTTTATTGGTGATATACTTTCCTGTGGGACCAGCATTGATAATATCCGGACTGCAGACAAATGTCCACTGAAGCCCTGAAGCTTTTAAAGATTCATAAGCGTTGCGGTGTTCATTACCAACGGGAATGTATTCTTTTGGATAATCTTCCTCATCCATGAGCAACAGACCTTCTTTTGCATTTAAGATGCCCATTCCGCCCAATGCAACAATACGCTTTACGCCTGCCGTCTTCATTTGGGTAATAATATTTTTCATACCCAGGGAGCGGGTTTTATCTGTTCCGTCAAAAGCACCACCAATACTGCTTAACACCGCATCGCAATCTTTAAGGGCATTATACACTTCGCCTCCATCAAATAAAGCACCTTTAATGATTTCAAGGTTTTCATTATTTACTTCCAGATCAAATACATTTCTTCCGAATGCTTTTACAGTATGGCCTTTCCAGAGCGCCTGTTTTACCAGTTGTATACCTACCTGGCCGGTAGCACCAAATACAATCACTTTCATTTTCTGTTTTTTAAGGTGAAATAACACTTACTTACAAGTTACACCCGAACATGGATTTGTTAAAGTTTATTTTACAGTCAACCATTGGCATAGTTTT
>JANOIQ010000270.1:0-4137 GCA_031407835.1 Chitinophagaceae bacterium | reverse complement strand
CCATTTCATCGCAAAGATCAAGCATGGCAGCTGCTGGTGGATTGTGTGAGAAGCGAATGGCATTGCAACCCATTTCTTTTAAAATAATCAGTTGTCTTTTTGCTGCTGTTATATTGAATGCTGCACCTAGTGCACCCAGATCATGATGCATGCACACACCTTTTATTTTTATGGGCTGATTATTGAGGAAAAACCCATTTTCATTGTCGAAATGAAAAGAGCGGATGCCGAAAGTTGTAGCCCAATTATCCAAAACAACATTCTTAATACTTAACAACTCAACTTTCATATAATATAAGTCAGGACTTGAAATATCCCACAGTTTTGGATTCTTAATTTCAATACTTGAATTAATTCTACCGGTTTCATTCACATTTCCCGCATCAATAATTTTAGAAGTAACTAACGTTTTATCAGTCGTTAAAACTGAAACTCTCAGCTTCAACATCAGATAATGAGTAACAGGTGTTCGAAATGATCCCTTTATGTTTACAACTGCAGTGTTTTTATTTAAAGTAGAAGTGGTAACAAATAAACTTTGATCATCAAGCCTGAAATCACTTGTCGTAATCAACTTCACATCTCTGTAAATACCGGAACCTGTGTACCATCTTGAATCGGGCTGCTGACTGTTATCCACTTTTACAGCAATCACATTCGCTTTATCTACATTTAAATACGGAGTAAGATCATAAGAAAAGCTTACATATCCGTTTGGCCGTTTACCTAAATAATGTCCGTTGATCCATACTTCGCTATTTTTATACACGCCATCAAATTCAATTCTTGTGATTTTATTTTTTGCTGAAACCGGCAGCGTAAATGTTTTTCTGTACCATCCAATGCCACCTGGTAATGCACCACCCTGATTAGTAGCAGGAAATGATGACGAGAAATTACTTTCAATACTCCAGTCATGCGGTAAAGAAAGAACCCTCCACTTTGAATCATTGTATTTAGCTTCAGTTGCAAGACTGTCATTCCCAAGGAAAAATTTCCAGCCCGTATTGAAATCAACAACTGAACGAACCTGTGCTGATGACAAAAGATTCATCAACATCAAAACCATCAGAACCAAATATAACCGGGCTTTCACTTTCATTTTTGCTGTCTGTAAGAATAAACTTAGCGATTGTATGTAAACATATATTTTCCTGAACCAACATGAACGATCATTTTCCCTTTCACATAGTTTCCCTTTTGATGCTGACCATTAACTGTAACAATTACCGGAGCTGCTGAAGGTAAATAAACTACCGCTGTGCTGTTAACCGGGATTTCAACAACAACATTTACTTCGTTTCCATTCAATACCCATTCACTTTTAATCAAACCATAAGGAGATTGAAAACTTGCTTTGGCAGATTTTATATCGCCAACAAACTGAGGTTTAATTTCAACTTCTTTATAAGCCACTGAATTCTCTGTTTGTTTAATGCCTGCAAGACCCCCATAAAACCATTCCATCAAATGCCCCAGCATAAAATGATTGTTCGATACTGATTCATACGCCTGCCAGCTTTCTGTTAATGCAGTTGCTCCATGTTTTAACTGAAACCCATAACCCGGTACATCATACCGGTAGTTCATATCAAAGATCACATCACTTCTTCCTGCCTGCTCTAATGCTTTTAATACATAACGGTAACCGATATCGCCAGCAGTTAATGCATTGTTGCGGCTTTTGATTTCCCTGATCAACGCATTAATAACAGCTTGCTTATTTTTTTCTTCTGCTAACCCCATGTACAACGCCATTGCATTTGCAGTTTGGCTCGATGAATCGTATTGCATTTTCTGTTGATCGAAAAAAGCATTGTTAAATGCTGTCTTTACTTCTGCTGCAAGCTGTTGATATAACTCCACATCTTCCTTCTTATTCAGCATATTTGCTACTTTGATCATGATATTGAGATCATAATAAAAAATAGCAGTAGCAGTGACGCCTATTTTTGTCATTTGTGCAAAGCCTGATTTTTTCGGACCAATGTCATACCAATCACCTAAACCATGCGATAAGATATGATCCTTTGCCTTGTCTTTTAAATACATCGTATAGCCTTTCATCATAGTATACGATTCAATCAACGTTTGCCGATCTCCATACCACTGATAATTATACCAGGGAAGAATGATTGCTGCACTTCCCCACTCGGGTGACTCATCAAAAGGTGAAGTGAAGGCTGTAAACTCAGGTGCTATCTCAGGAATCTTTCCATCTGCATATTGTGCATTCTTCATATCCTTAATTACTTTCTTATTCAACGCAGCGATGTCGTAATTATAATGAACCGATGCTCCCATGAGATGTGTTTCTTCTAGCCAACCGAGTTTTTCTCTGTGCGGACAATCAGTAAACACACTCACCATATTACTTTTTACAGCCCAATCGATTAAAGTATGTGTACGATTGAACAAATCATTTGAACAACTGAATGAACCAACAGTTGCAGCTGCATTGCGGATATGCAACCCTTCCAGCTTCAATACTTGTGGCAACGATTGATTTTTTTCTTTCTGAATACAATGCACTTCAACATAACGGAAGCCGGTATATGTAAACAAAGGATTCCAGCTTTCTTCGCCGCCACCATCTAGAATATATGTAAAGAAAGACGGACTGCCTATTGCTTTTTGATTGGCTGTTCCATCTGCATTGATCAATTCACCACAAATCAATTTTACTGTGTCGCCTTTATTCCCCTTTACTGTAATGGATGGAACGCCGGAAAAGTTTTGTCCAAGATCATACAACGTAACGCCGGGTTTTAATTCACGCCTGGTTTGTGTGGGCAGTTGCTGCATCACTTTCACCGGTTCATTCATTTGCGATTCGAGTAATGCGGGCCCTGTTGTAATGATGACGTTTTTCCAACCGGCATCATTAAAGCCTGGTGCATTCCAACCTTGCTGAAAAAGACTTGCATCATAATCTTCACCTCCAAAAATACTTGAATAGATGACAGGTGATTTATCTGTCTTCCAGCTTTCATCGCTGATGATCTGTTCTGTTGTACCATCAGTAAACTCAATCAACGTTTTTGCAATGAGTTTGGGATAACCATAGGCACCAGTCATTTTACGATAACGTTCTGAAGGGATATAATAAAAACCGTTGCCCAGCATTACGCCAATTGCATTCTTACCCTGTTGCAGACTATTGGTTACATCAAAGGTTACATACTGTGCATGTTTGCTGTAATTCGTCCAGCCCGGAGCAAGAAAATGATCGCCGATCTTTCTACCGTTGATGCTTAGTTCAAAATGACCAAGTCCGCAGATAAACACAGTTGCTTGTTTGATCTTTTTAGTAAATGCAAATTCTTTACGGAGAACAGGCAGAATATCTTTTCTTGGGCCCCATACTTTCTTTCCGCTTTGGTGAACATGTGGAGCAATAATAGCAGTATCGTTGATCTCTTCATAACCGATCCACTTAGCGTTACTCCAATCTGTTTGTTTCAATAAACCCATTTGCCAATGAACAACATTACTCCATGCAGAAATATTTCCTTTGTTATCCCATACTTTTATTTTCCAGAAATATTTTTTTGCAGATTGTAATGCTTTACCTGAATAAGTAACTTGTATAGATGCAGATGATTTGATCTGTTTTGAATCCCACACATTACCGATATTCTTCTTCAACAATGCTTCATCATCAGATACAAGAATACGATAGGCTGTCTGCAACACGTTCTGCTGTTTCGATTGCAACTCCCAACTGAGTTTTGGTTGCATTGCATCAACACCTAAAGGATTACTGCGGCTTTCGCAACGAAGATTGGCAACAGTAAATTGCTGAGCTAATAGTTCTGCTACAAAGCATGAAAAAAGAAATATAAAATAAATTCGTTTCATTTAATTACGTCTATTAACAACCGCCGTCAGGGTTTACAACAGCTGACAGGGTTTTGCATTCACTATTGTATTTCAATTCCGGATATAGCGAGCTCAGCTCCGTTTTCTGCCACCAGCTTCACCACATAATTTCCTGCATTGATCTGCGAACCGGTATTGACTGTAAACTGGTTCCATTTGCCTACCCTTGTAAATATAAACTGAACAGCTTCATCTATCATCCTGTTGCCACCTGCATCAAACAATTGCAGTTTTGCTTTCAACGGTTGTTCTTTC
>JANOIQ010000250.1:0-3868 GCA_031407835.1 Chitinophagaceae bacterium | reverse complement strand
TGGTACTGTGGCCCTTTGGCAAAGAAGTGGTGAGCAATACAAAACAATCAGGATGCCTTTCTGTACTGGCCAATATTATCTGGATTTTAGTTGGAGGGCTATGTGTTACTGTTACTCATCTTGTAATGGGTGCACTTCTATACATTACTATTATCGGTATTCCATGGGGCAGGCAACATTTTAAATTGCTTGAAATTTCATTGATGCCCTTTGGGAAGAAGATTGTGCAGGGTTAGAAAATAAGAAATGACCAATTAAAAATGAGAAATGAAAAAGTAACTGCATAAAATATTCAAATCTTTTTTAAACATTTATAACTCTTCTATATGAAATCAATATCAATCAGCTTGCTGCTCTATTTCGTTTTATTCAGCAATGTTTCCACTGCGCAAAAAACATACGTCAATACTCCACCCGACGTATCGTCCATGCCCATGAAACCGGAGATGACGGAGATATGGAATCCGGAAGTGAAAGTGATTACAGCGGGAAAGAAGCCAGGAGAAGCTCCTTCTGATGCCATCATTTTATTTGATGGCAAACATCTTAATCAATGGATAAGCCAGAAAGACAAATCAAAACCTGCTCCTTGGAAAATTATTGACAATGATTATTTGGAAGTGGTGCCGGGATCAGGTGGTATTCAAACAAAACTCAGCTTCGGTGATTGCCAACTGCATATTGAATGGAGTGCACCTGATGTAGTTGAAAACGGCGGGCAGGCAAGAGGTAACAGTGGTTTGTTTTTCCAGAACAGGTATGAACTGCAGATACTCGATTCGTATAACAACAGAACTTACAGCAACGGTCAGGCAGGAAGTATTTATAAAGATCAGGCGCCATTAGTGAACGCTATGCGTGGACCGCAGGAATGGAATGTGTACGATGTAATTTACACCGCACCACGATTTAAAGCGGACGGACAACTGGATGCTCCTGCAAGAATTACTGTATTACATAATGGCGTACTGGTTCAGAACAATGTAACCATTCATGGTATTACCTATTATACCGGTTTACACAACTACCCTTCTGCTCATACGGATGATGTGATCTCATTACAGGATCATGATTGCAAAGTGCAATTCAGAAATATCTGGATCAGGAAATTGTAGAAGAAAAAATTGCAGAAGAATTTGCCAGGATAAGATTTCTCACTCATGGTTTCGCAACTGAATTGCCACTGAGTTCAACATGATGTTCAGATGTAAACAATCAATAACTAACCCATGCAGGATTCATTACCGGCTGCAGCTTTACCCTTTCGGCAATACGCCTGTAACGGTCGGCCAGTGTACATAAATAATCCTGTGCTTTGGCTGCATAATCTTTCAGGCCTGTTAATTGTGCCACCTTCCATTGCTCTGTGAGATGATGAATGATATTGGCATAATCATAAGTGGTATAAATGCCCATGGTTTCTGTAATGAGTGAAAAACGGGTAAACAGACTGTTATCTTTTTCATGATCCATTAACAGTGCCGGCATGGTAATCTTTTTCTTCATCATGGTTTCAAAAGCCAGTAACGCACCATTGGGATCTGTTTCAAATATTTTCGCCATAAAACTTTTATAGGCTTTCTCATGTCTTGCTTCATCACCTGCAATGGTTTTGCATATTCTTGACAACACATCATCCCCTGCTTTATCGGCCAGCTTTCCTGTATTGACATGTGAAATTTTAGTTGCTCTTTCCTGGAAGGATGTATAAATCAAAGCCTGGTAAGGGTCCTGGTCTGCTTTTGCATCAAAGCCATTGCTGATTAAGTTGTGAATGGTGATTTCTACCTGTTTCATATCTGCACGGCCGGAGAGATAGAGATATTTATTCAACAGATCGCCATGGCGGTTTTCTTCGGCTGTCCATTTCCGTGACCAGCTCACCCAACCGTTTTCACTGGCCATATTGCCATCTGGGTTAACTCCTTTCAATAAATTAAAAAAAGATTGATAGTTGGGTAATGCTTCTTCTGTAATCATATTCCCCACTAATGATGTAATCACTTCAGGGGGAATGGCATCAGTACGTTTACGGAGTTGTGCTACCTGTTCCAGTGCATCATCCTTTGTCATATCGGGTAAAAAATCGGTGGGCTGCCAGCATTGTTCAGGATCAACAAGATACTCATCCACTGCTTTGGCAGCGATTCCTTCCAGGCTGAAAATGATGGCTGAGTTTTTATCTAATTCGCTTGTATGTTGATTCATAATGATGCTGTTGTTACTGCTCCAGATACTTTAAACAAAAAGTATACTGCTTTGTTTAATTTGTGCAAATTAACGGCTTCTTTACCTACCTGAGACAGTTCTTTATAAAATTGAATCAATTTACCGGTTCAACCGTTGCATAATTTTTGAAATGAATTACATAATTCACACTTCCGCTGATTAAAGTGCATTCAGGAGTTATAAGTAACAATGTGCTTCTGCAGTATTGCTGCAGAAGCACATAAACAGAAATTTGTTTCTTACTAATTTAAAAACTATACCTCACACCAATACCTGAACTGAAATTATAGGATGTATTTCCACCTCCTTTCGGAAAAACAGGATTCAGCTCAAGCTGCACCCCTGCTCCGAGACCGCTGCAGAAATTATAATCAAACCTGGGCCCTATTACAGCATTAAACAATGTTTGTGAATTACTGTACATCCCGTATTTACTTTTTAAATTCACGACTCCTGCAAGTGCATGTACTGAAAATGTATAGCGATCATCCAATCCTGCGTCTTTGATGGGTACATAAGTGATCCCGGCCATAAAATTCAACTTGTTATACTTTGTACTGTTCATTGATCCTGCATTAAAACGCATATCTGCAGTGATGCCGATTTTTGAATTCAGAAACCTTGTGTAATCAACCAATCCTCCATATAAATTGAAGCCTGGCTTTGCATCTTCACGAAGCAGTGATCCTGCCAGAAATACCTGGTTGCGGGGAAAATCTCCACAAACACTTAAAGAAGGTCCGTCATATTGATAATCTTTATAAAGGGACCAGCCGCCATCAGCCATTCTGTTTTGTTCAAACTGTCCTGTAAGTGGATTATAATATTCCCTGTAATCATAATATCCTTTTTCGTCTTCATCTTCTATGTCACGGTAACCTGCAACAGCAACGCCATTCTTATATTCAATTTCTGTATACTCATATTCATCACCATAATCATCATACATAGAGCTGTCGAAGTGAACCGGCTTCCCGTTACAATCATAATAAGTTACTTCTTCATACATAAACCCATCACTGTAATACTCCCGGTAACTTTCCTGACGTACAGTGCCATTTAAATCTTTGTATTGAATGGTTTCAATTTCAACGTTATTGTAGCCACTGAACGGTTTGTATTTATACTCAGCAGTTCCGCCCTTTCCGTAAGTATCATCAGTTTTTGTTTCTGTCTCAGTCTTCTTTTCCAGGATCTTATTCAGTTTCTCCTTCCAAATAGTATTTGAAACAGTTTCACTAATATCATTGTAAGCAGGAGCTTTCCATTGCAACTTGTAATCTGCCCTGAATGAAACAGGCTTATATTGTTTCGCATCTATGCTATACTGAAAAGAGCTTTGTGAACCGGGGAAATTAGTCCATTTATACCCTTGCTGAATAACATTCACTGATCTTATTTCTTCAATTACACTGATGGGGATTGAATTGATATCTGAAGTAACAGAGTTTAAATAGGCAGGTTGATCTTGGTTATCAAAATAAAAATTATCGATCCGCATACCACCTCCTGCTGTTCGGTAATCATACCGGGAAGTGCGCTGAACTACGTTATGTGTTTTTGGTGAACGGAGAATAGTTTCAGTAAGATTACCAATAGAAAATGATCTTGATTCCAATATTTGCTCTGATCCGATTAC
>JANOIQ010000225.1:0-28919 GCA_031407835.1 Chitinophagaceae bacterium | reverse complement strand
ATAACCATTGAAGTAAATTTGACTGGTTGATGCAAGATTAGATCCAACAATGACAACCCATTGTCCCGGGCCTGCAGATGACAAGGTAGAGTCGTTAGGATTAGGAAGATTGGCCCTTACCCTTGTAATAGTTGGCGGAGCTGCTGAATCCTTTTTACAGGATGTAAACCCTGCAATCATTAAAATGATTAACAGGATTGAATATTTATGTATGCTAACCTTTATCATATACTTTTATTTTCGGTTTTATAAATTAATCGTTTATCAAACTAAAATCAAATGCAACCGGTGCTGATGCCAGGTTGGGCGCCTTCACCATTTCTGATTCAGGGAAAGGCAGGTACCAGGTAGCATCTGTTGCCGGATAATACGCAGGTGTGTAAACCGCTGTATACTGTCTTGGGTTAATTGTACCGGTTTGATAAGTTAGTGTATAATCTCCTTTATCCTGTGAATTGATATAGGCCTTTGCAGCAGCAGGGTTAAAATAATACCAACGGACAATATCATACCAGAGCGTTCCTTCCAGACAGGTTTCAATCCTCTTTTCCTGAAAAATATCATCCCATGTAATGGTTGATTTAGTGGGCATACCTGCACGTGTCCTTACTGCATTATAAAATTTCAATGCTTCTGCATTAGAGGTTGAAGTCCCTGCTCCCATCAATGCTTCTGCATAAATCAAATACACTTCAGCTAAACGAAGCATGTAAGTATTGATATAAGCACACATTTCACTTCCCTTACCTCCATTATCAGATACTGAACCGATAATGTATTTTTTTAAAGCAGCATGATTAGCTCCGTCTTTCACCCAGCTGTTTGTGCCGGAGTTCCAGTGCGATGGATATGTATATCCGTTTCTGTCTTTTCTTAATTCAGGATAATAATCATTGTCGAACATGAAGGTTGCTTTTCTGCGAATACTGTCACCGGGGTTATTTATATAATACTTCACCATGTTTGCTGAAGCACCCTGTGCAGAACCCCATCCATCCCAACTACCTGTAATTTCTCCGTTGTAAGCATAATAAGCCTGGAACGAATTATTAATTCCCCATGGATCTTTAATCGGCATCCACAGAATTGAAAAGAGACTTTCACTGTTGTTTACAGAGTTGTTATTCTTTTCACTTTTAAACAGATCAGCATAATTGGAGAATAAAGAGAATGGCCCATTATTACAAACATCACCGGCATATTTTTTTGCACTGTCAACATCACTTTGGATCCGTGTACCTGAAATACCTGCTTTATGCAAATACATTTTTGCCAACATTCCTTTTGCACTCCAGCTGGTAAGCCTCCCTGCCTGAGAAGCACTTGCAGGCAGATTATTAACTGCATATGTAAAATCACGAATGATCATTTCCCACACATCTGCTTTTCTGTTTCTCTTAACTTCCTTATCACTCATTTGTTTTTCATTGTCGTAAATGATGGGCACATCGCCCCACATATTTACTAAATAGAAATAAGCCATGCCACGCATAAACCTGCATTCACCATAAGCGCTTCTCTTAGCCGTTTCATCCACTGCAACTCCGTATGTTTTAATGTTCTTAATGGTAAGATTTGCCTGTGCGATGATCTTATAAAAAGATTTATAAGCCGGGAGCAGCATATTCACATCTGTTGCTGGTACTGCAAAGCGATAGTAGGCATCACGATCATTGGAAATAATATTCCCTGATCTGGCATCACCAAAAGCGAAGCCTGCTTTATCGTTAAAATCGAACCATACAATATTATACAATGGTGCAGTGGCTGCTTTTACTTCATCTGCCGATTTGTAAAAATTAGCTGCTGTAAGTGTGTCTTCCGGTGGTCGCTCCAGGAAATTCTTTTTGCAGCTAACAACCGAAAGCAGCAGAAGTGTGATAGAAAACAATTTCATTTTATGTTTCATAACAATCGTTTTTTGGTGATTAGAATTCTGCATTAATATTAAAAGTGTACATGCGCACGGAAGGATAACGTGCATTATCAATACCTACTGAAAGTGAACTTGAATTTGGCATCAGCCCTATTTCAGGATCATATCCTGAATACTTTGTAATGGTAAACAGGTTCTGTGCATTCACTGCAATTTTCAATGAACGCATCAGCACTTTAGATGCCCATTTGGAAGGCAGCGTGTACGCAAGTGAAATATTTTTCAGTCTTACATAAGATCCATCTTCAATATACCAGTTGCTTGCCCTGTTATTACCATTGGCATCGGCTGCGGTAACCCTTGGAATTTTGTAGCCCGGATTTGTTAACGTGGCCGACATATCGCCTGCAGTTACACTGCTTGGTTTTGCAAAGTTTGCTACCGATTTATAGTAGTTACTGTAAGGACTGGTTCCTCCGGGGTATTCGTTACGGAAGCGCACATTGTTGTACACATCATTTCCGTATACACCAGTAATGAAAACATTGAGATCAAAATTTTTCCATGATACTGAATTGTTCAATCCAAACGTAAACTTAGGCCAGGGGTTGCCAATAATTGTACGGTCATTGAAATCAATCTTGCCATCACCATTGATATCCTTGAACTTCGTATCTCCCACCCATGTTCCCTGTGTTGGGCTGATGGTAAGAACACCATTGGAAGTTTGTATTGCATGATTTTGAATTTCGCTGATATTCTGGAATAATCCTTCAGCTATATACCCTGTAAACAAAGCAGCCGGATGTCCAACCCTGGTAGATGTAATTAACGAGCCAAAAGAAGCGTTAATTGGAGTACTGTCTTTCAGGTAAGTAATCTTATTCCTGTCAAGCGAAAAATTAAGCCCTGTTTTCCAGGTTAGTTTCTTCTGAATATTAACAGTGTTAACAGTTATACCAAACCCTTTATTAATCATACCTCCCAGGTTTTCATATGGAGTTTGCAGGTATCCCGGTGAATAAGAATCATCAGCACCCGAATAAAATGGGTATGAATTTTTTGTAAGAAGTTTTTCAATCTTTTTCGTATAGAAATCGGTAATTACTTCAAGTCTGTTGTTGAACATATATAAATCGAAGCCAACGCTGTACGATTTATCAGTCTCCCACTGCATAAAATCATTATTAAAGTTTGATGACAGATAACCGGTTCCCCATGCAGTTGGGATAGAAGAGAGGCTGGCATAATATCCTACAGCAGATTGATTTCCGCTGAGACCCCATTCTGCTCTCAATTTCAAATCATTGATAGCAGTAATACTCTTCATGAAATTTTCCTGCGAAATTCTCCATGCAGCAGAAACAGAAGGGAAATAACCCCATTTGTTTTGAGAACCGAAATTAGAAGAACCATCCGCTCTTATACTTGCCTGTACATAATACTTATTATTATAGTTATAATTTAACCGGCTGAAGTAAGCTTCCTTGGCTCCTGATCCTTTTCCACTGCCATTTGTTGCAGTTGCTGCAGCACCACCTCCGAGTTCCTGCACATTATTACTGGTAAAGTTTTGACGCTGACCGTACAGACTTTCATAACCAAATTCGGTTGATTCATGACCAGCCATCAGCGATGCAAAATGTAACCCGAGCTTTTTCTCGTACTGAACACGCTGATTCCATCCCCACCAGTAATTATTTCCACTTCCACGGTATGAAGTTGTTGTAGAGTTTACATAACCGTTAAATTGGTATGAAGGGTTAAAGCGGTAATTATTATAGTATTGAAAATAAGTATTGAACTCATTTACAATGGTTAAATCTTTAATTGGAGTAATAGTTGTATTGATCCCTCCGTTAAACACCATTGATTTGTTATGATTATCATTAATTCCTGCCAATGCAATTGGGTTAGTGAACTGGTATTGTGTTGATGTAGGTCCACCCCAGCTTCCATCAGGGTTTTTTACCGGGATAGCAGGATTTTGACTGATGGCAATATTCAACAAATCGCCATTAGACAGATTTACCACTTCCTGCACACGGCCAACACTGAGACTTGTTCCAAATTTCAACCATTTCATTGGCTGGTTATCCAGGTTTAACCTGATTGAATAACGTTTAAACCCTGATCCACGTAATACACCATCCTGGTTAAAATATTCTGTGCCTAAATAATAAGTTGTTTTATCAGTTCCTCCGCTCATCGACAGAGAATATTTTTGCAGCATGGTTCTTCTTAAAAGTTCGCTTTGCCAATTTGTTCCTTTCCCTAACGCTTTCGGATCAGCAAAAGAAGGATCGTAAGCAATAATGCCCTGTGCAGCAAGCGCATTTCTGTAGGTGGCATATTCCTGCAAATCCATTACCGGAATTAACGCAGGCAAATCATTCACAGTAGTTAATGAAGAAAAAGAGACTTTTGTTTGTCCTGACTTTCCTCTTTTCGTTGTAATAAGTACAACACCATTAGCACCTGTAGCGCCATAAATAGCAGTAGCTGATGGCCCCTGTAATACGTTGATGGTTTCCACATCATCAGGATTGAGCATAGACAAAATATTAGATGATGTACCTGAACCTCCATTTGGATTATCCGGTTTTATCTGTACTCCATCAATAACATATAACGGTTGTGATGAACCGGTAATAGAACTCAACCCCCTGATAATAACAGAAGGTGCTGCTCCTGGTTGACCACTATTAGATGTTACATACACATTTGCAGCTCTTCCCTGCAAAGCCTGTTCAATGGTTGTATTCACTGTTTTCTGAATATCTTTTGCACCTATTGAAACCTGTGAACTTGACAGATCTGTTTTTTTCATTCTGCCATATCCAATAACAACAACGTCTTCCAGTTTTCTGTACTTCTCTTCAATACGGATGTTTAATGAGGAAGAACCAACCTTTACTTCTTTAGCTTCATATTCACCTGAAGTAATGATTAATACACTTCCTTTTTCAGCTTCAATTGTAAACTCACCTTTGGAGTTTGTTACTGTTGAAAACTTTGTTCCTTTTACAACAACGGTGGCTCCCGGAACAGGATCACCGGTTGTTGAACTTAAAACTGTACCTGAAATTCTCCTGGCTGTTTCCTGCGCAATACTTTCAGTAAGAAGTATTGAGAACAGGAACATGAAAACCAGGCTCATAAGCAATGTTCGTTTTTTTGATTTCATATTCAAGCTATTAGTGGTTAAAAAGATCGTTTTTTTATTTCAATGAAATAAGGAGTTCGTTTCCTGTATACTTTACCAGTTTATCATACACTTTACTGTCAGCAGAAATATTTTTGTCTTTGTTCACCAGTACGATTTTGAACACTCTTTTTTTCAGCATGCCGGAGAAAGTGCCTGTACTTTTCCCAATCACAAGTCGTTTGTTTTTTTCTGTATAAGCAATTTGTATGGTTGAGTAGGATCCTTTTTCATAATTGTAGTTTACACCTTCATCTTCATAAAGAGTAAAACCGGCATCTTTACCTCCATATACAAACAGGTGAATAGTATCTGCTTTTTTCTCTGCTGTATACTGCATATCCGGACCAAAGGGAATAATAGAGCCTTCTTTTACAAATAGTGGCATCCGCTCATAAGGAGCCTCGGCATCAATTGTTTTTCCACCTTCCATATATTTTCCGGAATAGAAATCATACCATCCCTGGCCTTTTGGTAAATACACCTGCGTTGTTCTTTCTTTATAAGTATAAACAGGGCTTACTAATAAGGAAGAGCCAAACAGGTATTCATTTCCAATATTATTTACTGAAGTATCAGCAGGGAAATCCATTACCAGCCCACGCATAATTGTATAATTATTCAGATAGGTTTGTCCGGCAAGTGAATAGATATAGGGCATCAGCCTGTAACGGAGCTTGCTGTAATACAACATGCTTTGATACGCAGGATGTGTTTCGGGAGCTACATTATAAATTTCACGGAAAGGCAATTGTCCATGCACCCTGAACAAAGGAGTAAATGCACCGAACTGGTACCATCTTGTCATAAGTTCCCGCCATTCTTCTGTTTCGTCGGCAGATGGGTACAGATATTTATTTTCTACTGCAAAGCCACCTGCATCCATTGTCCAGTAAGGCATCCCAGACATAGAAAAATTAATTCCGGCAGATATCTGCAGTTTCATATCATGCCAGGTTGAAGAAATATCTCCACTCCATGTTGCAGCAGAGTAACGCTGCATGCCTGCAAAACCGGAACGTGTTAAGATGAAAACACGTTTATCAGGGTTCGTTAGCCGCTGACCTTCATAAATGCCTTTTGCATTCTCTAAAGGATATGCGTTCATGTATTCGGCAGTAATACCAGCAGCCAGCGGATACATCTGTTCTTTTCTTTTCTCCGGACTTACGTTTGACAGAATATCAGGTTCACTGGCATCCATCCACCATGCATCAACACCTTTTGTATATAGTTTTTCATTTAATAATTTCCAGAAGCCTTTCCGGGCATCAGCATTAAAAGGATCATAAAACGTAGACACATATCCTTTACCAATCCAATCTCTTTGCCTGTCGGCAATATTTCGTTTATACAGCCATCCATTCTTTTCAAATTCATTGTAGCTGTTGATACCTTCATAAAATTTTGGCCACACAGAAATCATCAGCTGCGTTTTATATTTTTCATGCAGCACTTTAATCATACTGTCTGGATTGGAAAATCGTTTCTCATCAAATTCCTGGCTTCCCCATGCATCTTCTTTCCAGTAATTCCAGTCGAGTACAATATTGTCTAATGGAATTTTTCGTCTTCGAAACTCGCTCACAGTATTTAAAACTTCGTCCTGTGTTTTATACCTTTCCCGGCTTTGCCAAAAACCAAAAGCCCATGAAGGAAGCATGGATGCTTTACCTGTTAATGTGCGGTAGCCAGATATCACATCATCCATAGTATTCCCATAAATGAAATAGTAATCCTGCTGTTGGCCTGCTTCAGAACTAAAGCTGAAACTGTTTTCATTTTTTGTTTCTACAGGGTCGAGCCATTTAAGGCTTATATAAGATTCCCCACCATCTGGAAGCCATTCAATTTTTACCGGATATTTCTTTCCCTGTTCAATGTTTGCATCAAGAATTGCAGAACCCGGGTTCCAGCTCTGGCGCCAACGGTTAAGAATCAACTTTCCTCCAATCCATACCTTTATATATCCGCCATATGTAAATCTTAATTTATGCACACCGCTCATTCCTGATTCAACAGAGCCTTCCCATCTTACTAATCCTTTACCTGGATCAAAACCGGCGGGCAGAAAAAGTTTAGATTCGTTGAGGTACTCCATTTTTATTTCCGACTCTGGCCGTTGAATAAATACTTCGCCGGGTTTGTTTTTATCGTTACAATAAGTAGTCGTAAACCATCCGGGCTGACCATCTTTAGAAAATAATTTAATTGCAGAGAGAGGTTTGTAATTTCTGGTGTCACCAACTTTGGTAATTGAATAATTATCCCAGAGTATGCCATAGTTCTTTTTGGAGATTAAAAAAGGAACAGCTACTTCTGTATTGTTTTGAAACAGGGTTACCTGATAACCTTTGTAGTTGAATAATCCATCTTGGTGCTGACCCAATCCATACCAGGCATCATCGGCTGAAGTTTCAAACGTCTGGCTTATTTTATAAGACCGATTGCCTTCGTGAACGACCTGTTCAAGGCTGCGGCCCATTTTCTTTTCGTTTACAATAAGCTTTCCTTTTTCATCATAAAAAGAAACAGCTCCTGTACTTAAATCTGCAACAACTGTAAGAAACTCTGTTTTAAGTGTGAGCTTTTCCTGATTGGAAGGAACAATATCCCAGGTTGGCCGGTTTGAAGCATCATAAATATAGATAAGGCTCGATGTGGCTGAAAGTATTTTTTGCGGAGAAGCAATGACCCTGATAATTTTATCTGTAATAATCTGAATCTTTATAGCCTGTGCATTTCCGGAAATTTCTTCTTTAGGGTAGAGAATAACGCCGTCTTCAGTTTTAATATAAGTAAAATTAGTATCTAACCCGTAAGAGGGTATTTGCAGAAGAAAGCAAATGCAAAGTGCAAGCAACCTGGTCATAGCAATCAATATTTAACCTGTTCTGATAAAATCAGGTTAAAATTAGACTACTGTTAAGCTGATGTAAGGGGCCATATGTTTATTTAAAGGGTATTAAATGTTAAGCAGGGCTGTTTTTTGTTTTTTCAGGCTAAAGAAAAAGTGGTCTTTACAAATAAGCCCCTTTTTTTTATCATTCAATACCCCTTTTAATTTGGGCCTTTGTTATTTCTGTGCAGAGTACTGAGAGGGAGTCATATTAAATTCTTCCTTGAAGTACTTTGTAAATACTTTAGGATTATTAAATCCAACCTCATACGCTACTTCCGAAATATTCATACCACCATTTTTCAGTAATTGTGCTGCCCGTTTCAACCGCATGATCCTTATAAATTCAATGGGTGTTTTCCCGGTAATTGAAAGCAGTTTCTTGTAAAGAGATACCCGGCTCATGAACAAATCACGGCTCAGATCTTCCACAGAAAAATCCGGGTTGTCGATATTTTTCTCCACTGCAGCCAATGCCTTCTTCATAAATTCTTCATCGGCTGATGTAATGGTGATATCGGTGGGATTAATTTCCAGTTGCTTCTGGAATTTTTTCTGCATCTGCTGCCGCAAGTAAAGAAGGTTTTTAATCCTCGACTCCAGTATTTCAAAGGTAAACGGCTTGGTAATATAATCATTGGCTCCTGCCTGAAAACCTTCCAGTTCATTTTCAATAGTTGTCATTGCTGTGAGCAGTATAACAGGTATGTGCGAAGTAGCCGGGTCAGTTTTAATCATTTTCGACAATTCAATGCCATTCATTTCAGGCATCATTATATCACTCACAACGATATCAGGATTCAGCTCCCTTACTTTTTTCCACCCTTCTTTACCATTCATTGCTGCAACTACATTATAGTTATGTTTTAAGTTATCTTTTAAATAAAACCTGAAGTCCTCATTATCCTCTACCAGTAAAATGGTATGCTTTTTTGTTTTGTTTGATTCGGCAATGCTTTCATCACTGTCAATATCCATCCGCAGTGAAGTGATTTCTTCCGGCGCAAGAACAATTTCTTCAATTTCATCTGCTGCAGAAAATCCTTCTTCCCTCCTTACGGGAAAACTGATCGTAAAGCAGGTTCCTTTTTCAGGTTCGCTTTCCACACTGATTGTTCCTTTATGCAAACGAACAAATTCTGTGGTAATGGCAAGACCAATTCCCGTTCCGTAATTGTGCATATGACCAGCCAGGTTTTCCTGAAAATAAGGTTCAAATATTTTACGCTGGCTTTCAGCAGGTATGCCAATTCCTGTATCGCTGATTTTAATTAAGAGGTTTGAGTTCTCTGTAACCATGTTCGTGTTACCATCTTCCATCATCAATTCAACTTTTACTTTCCCCTTAGACGGCGTGTATTTAAATGCATTGGAAAGAAGATTAAATAAAATCTTTTCCAGTTTGTCTTTATCAAAAAGGCTTTGCAGGCTTTCTATATCCGATTGAAAGACCAGCTCAATATTTTTCTTGTCAGAAATATCAGAAAAGGAACTGGTAATGTCTTTGGTAAATTTTACGATATCACTTTTCGAGAACTGCACAGAAAATTCCTGCACTTCCATTTTCCTGAAATCAAGCAACTGGTTAATTAAATTGAGTAACCGTTTGGCATTGCGCTGAATAAGGTGCAATTGTTTCTTTTGATCCGGATCTGTTGTTTGTTTTACAATCTTATCCAACGGTGATAATATTAAACTCAACGGTGTTCTGAACTCATGACTGACGTTGGTGAAGAATTTTGTTTTCATTACATCCACTGCCTGTACCCGTTCGGCTTCTTTGCGCTGATGAATTGCTTCAAAGCGCATTTTTTCCCTGTCTACAATAATTTTTCTGGCAATAAATAATCCGGCTGCAATTACCAGCAGGTAAATCAGTAACGCAAAATTTGTCCGCCAAAAAGGTGGAAGTACTTTTATTTGAAGTGTAATTTCCTGATCAGACCATTGCCCATCTTCGGTAGTTGCTTTTAAACGAAAAGTATAAGTGCCGGGATCGAGGTTGGTATAGATTGCTTTGCGCATCCTGCTGTCTGTAAACAACCAGTCTTTATTAAACCCTTCCAGTTTGTATGCGTATTTTATTTTACGGGGATTCGATAATATCATGGCCGAAAACTCAATGCCCAGGATGTTTTCATTATGCTTAAACGTAATGGAACTCATATTTGACAGGGCAACAGGCAACAATACCTTTCCATCAATCTCCTCTCCAATACCAACCGATTTATTAAAGATCTGTAAATCAGTAAATACCAGATGTGGCTTAGATTTGTCAGTTACAATTTTTTGGGGATCGAAAAAATTAAACCCTCTGGCACCCCCAAACAGAAGTTCTCCTTTAGAAGTTTTCAAAGCAGCATTTTCGTTGAACTCGGTTGCCTGCAATCCATCAAGCTCAGTATAATTCTGACAGGAAATTTTTACAGCTGTGTTTTTATCTTTCAATACTTCAACATTGGAAATTCCTTTTGTAGTACTAATCCATAAAGTATGGCTCTCATCTTCCAGTATATTTAAGATTGTATTTTCCGGAAGGCCATCCCGGGTGCTGAACGATTTAATTTTTTGCAACTGCCTATCATAGACACATAACCCATCTCTGGTACCGATCCAGATAAGCCCCCTGCTATCTTCAAACAAACAGATAATATTGTTGTTTGTTAATCCATCAGCATCATTTGTATAATTTACATAATGAACTATTTTTTCTGAAGAAGGATCGATTACATCAATTCCGTTATCTGAACCTATCCATAGTTTACCCTCTCTGTCCTCAATTATTGCACTGATATAATTTGAATGAATAGAATTAGGAAGAGTTGAGTTATAATGATGAAAAATATTATTCTGTCTGTCAAACCTGTCGAGTCCGCCACTCAGCGTCCCAACCCATAGGTTCTTTTTTGAGTCTTCAAAAATTTCCCAAACCCTGTCATCCGACAGACTGTTTGCATTGGCTGCATCATGCCGGTAATGTGTTATCCTCCCGTTTTTATAGCAATCAAGGCCGCCGAAGTAACTTCCAATCCATAAATTCTGTTCGCTATCGATGCAAAGACTTACAATTACATTATTACTGATACTGTTTGTATTTCCCGGCTGGTGCAGATACTGTTTAAAGCTATTATTCATTCTGTCGAAATAAATCAGGCCGCCACCGTTTGTGCCAATCCAGATATTTCCGTAAGCGTCCTCTACAAAACGGTTTACATCATCAAAGGAAAGACTTCCCGGGTTGGATGGCTGATGACGGAAGACCGGGAACTTGATGATGTTTTCATGATAATAACTGACCCCTTTTTTATAGGTTCCCAGCCAAACAATACCGGTATTATCTTTATAGGCAGTAATAATCGAATTCTGACTGATACTTTTATCATCATCCACATTATTTAATATATAGCTGATTGTATTTTTCTTTTTATTAAACAGGTTAACACCACCATGATCGGTGCAAAGCCAGATTACTCCGTTATTATCTTGAATAATGCTGGTGATAAGATTCGAATTCAGCCGTATATCTCCTTCACCATTTTTGAAATGAGTAAAAACATCTGTTTCAGGATTATATCTTATCACTCCTCCTTTATTTGCAGTAGCCGGAGATGTGCGTATCCATAATTCATCTTCCTGATCAATAAAAAGCGAATAATAAACAAATCCACTTCCATGCACACGTGCAGGGACACCGGTTCTCTTTGTAATGGAGCCCGTTTTTTCATCCATTTTTTCAATTAATCCATTATGATAAATTAACCAGCATTGACCTTTGCCGTCTTCCTCAATTGCCGACAGCGTGTTGCTTTCGTTTGCGATTTTGTATAAAAGAGTTGTTTTTTTTATTTCAGCTGAAAACCTGTAAACGTACCGTTCATTCATTAAAAACAGAAAATCGCCATTGCTGGTTTTACTGATTTTTGTTACAATAGTCTGGGGAAGATTGAGATTCTTCAATTGAGTATTGATGTTACGCTCAAATCTTTCTGTAACAGGATCGTAAATATTATAACCGTTTCTGGTTCCAATCCACAGTTTATAAAAGGGCCCTTCCGTTATGCTGGCAATATAATCATCTGATAAAGTGGTTGTATCCTGCTGATTATGTTTAAACACTTTAAACTGGTACCCATCATACCTGTTGAGACCAGACATTGATCCAATCCACAAAAATCCATGGGTATCTTTAAAAAAACAGTTTACCTGATTATTCGATAATCCCTGCGAAATATCAAGATGTGAAAAATTAAAATGTTGGGCTAAAGAAGATAGCTTCAGCAGCAGGAACAAAATCAGTAACAATATTGCTTTTTTCCCAATCATAAATGAACATACAGAAATTTCAGCCTGCTTATGAATTCAACTAAAATTGTACAGTTTTTCATACTAAAACCGCATATAAACATGGGTCTCAACACTGCAGGCTGATACTTTAGTTTTAAGTAATTTTTCTCTTAAACAGGGAATAAAAATAGGTTAAATTAAGATAGTATAATTTCATTAAATAAGCTGGAGCGTGTTTACTATGTTCAACCAGAAAATGTTTTTAATGTTATGAAATACCAGAATACGTCAAATGCATCAAATAACAAACCAGTTAAAAGCTGTTTTCATTCCAGCCACCTGTGTCATTAGCCGTTTTTACATACAATGTATATGTACCGGGACCAAGGTTGGTAAACACTGCTTTACGCATCTTTCCATCTGCAGGAATCCATTCATTTTTAAACCCTTCTAATTTATACACATATTTATTTTTTCTGCATTGGAGAAATTAAGTGCAGCAAACTCGATCGCAATATCATTTTGGTTATAGTTTAATATAACAGATTTCGTTTCTGTAATTGACTCCGGGAGGATTGTTCTGCCATTAAGTATTTGGCCGGGTTCAATACTTTTACTGAAAACCTGGAAATCGGTAAATACAATTTTAGGAGGATCCTTATCAGTTAAAGTATTTCCGGGATCAAAAATGTTAAACCCATTTGCACCTCCGAAAATCTAATCTCCGTCACGGGTTTTCAATGCTGTATTTTCATTCAACTCTGAACCCTGCAGGCCATCCGCTTCGTCAAAATTTTTGTAAACGAATTTAACCGGCCCCTCAGCATTCACAACATCACTTATGGAAAGCTTTGAAATACCATTGGGGTGCTGATCCAGATCTTTATATCATTGTCTTCGAGGATATTTAAGATAGTATTTTCAAGTAAGACATCAAGTACTGTAAAATGCTGAAAGGTTGGCTTCGATGAATGATAACGGTACAACGGGAATTTAATAATACTTTCATGAAAACAATTCACACCTTTTTACAAGTACCTATCCATATAATACCATCAGTACCTATATAAGCTGCTGTAATACTGTTTTGACTAAGTTTTTATCATCAACTAACTTTTCCTGCAACCACGATTGCTCCTAAATCAGGCTGTGCAATTAAAATGAAACAACTGCATAAAAAAATAACGAATAAGAATATGTGCTTTGCGTAATTCAATTTGATTTTCATTTTATACGTGCATAAAATTAACAGAATTAAACATGGATGTTCGAATTAAAAAAGTAAAGCCCCACATTGCTGTGAGGCTTTTCCCTCTTTATACAACTGTAATTTGCAGGAAATCGGGTTTCTTATTTTTCTAAAATAAGCTGTGAAAATCCCTGGTCTCCAAAAGGAGGTGCATCAATATGTACTCTGATAGTTATCCGCCCTGTACATGAAAATACAAAACCAGTACTACCTCCACGGGTAATTGCTTTATATGCTCCATAATCACCAAATGTTATATTCTCAGGAACAGTAACAACACCGGTAGCCGGATTTACATTTATCACAAACGGTGAAACCACCGCTCCAAAAGCAGGGTTTGGCCAAACCTGGCTTAGGTTTACCTGGTTGGCACCCGGGCCTGCTGTAACACTTACCTGTTCACCCGGTACCCAATCCTGCCAGTCATCTTTTATCACTGTGTATATACCGGCAATTGAAGCCGCATTATACGGACAAACAACAGTACCTGTCCATCTGAGAGCAGTATTGAATGCAAGTTGATTTTCTAAGTCAATGGCACTTGTATTAATGGAAGAATATGTTTTCCCATCTTTTGTAACAACTTCATTGTAAAAATTAAAGACCGTACCAGGCAAAAGATTTCCCGGGGCAAGACCTAAAGCTGCAGCAATTTGTGCATTGGTTGCTGTAATGTTTGTTTCGCCGGCAAAGGGAACTTTTTTTATCAGCTTCCATTTTGTTTTATCAATGGTGGCTGTTGCAGCAACATACAGATTTACGCTTTCCACTTCAGCACCAACTGAATTAACCACAATATTTACACTGGCTGCAGCATCTGTTCCGTTTAGCAGGTTATTTGATCTCACAAATGTTAAGTAAGCACCTTTCCCTACTTCTTTATAAAAATCTTTTTGCTTATTGCAGGAAAGCAGCAGGAAGATGAGCCAGATTGGTATAGAATAGTTTCTTTTCATGTTAATATTTTTTTCTTGAAATAGTTTAATTGATATAGTTACCATCGGGATTATTATCCCAGAATACTTTCACATTCGTCACTGTTTTCTGTGTAACATTTTTATTTCTGTCAGCAAATGTTGCAGGATAAAACATAGAACGCATGAATGGTCCCGGAGTTGGATTCAGATTCGGCTGCATATTCCGGGGCATTCCTGTGCGTCTGTAATTGTTGTATGATTCAATACCATTCCCCCAAAGAGCAATGTAATATTCCTTCATGATCACATTCAGCTTCGCATTATTATCGGCTGCTGCATCATAGAGTTGTAAAACCTTATCAACATAAGCCTGCTTTGCAGCTTCTGTTGGTATCCTTGCTGCAGGAATTGCTGTACCAATTGTTGCCGGGAATGCAATTACAGTAGCAATGGATTTTCTTACACCCGCTTCCAACAGTGCCCTTGCATTACCTGCTGTTCCTAAAGTAAGTGCCGTTTCTGCTTTCACAAAATCAGTAAAAGCCGGTTGCCAAAATGGTATAATTCCCTGCCCCTGTGCACCATCATTTGAGCCGCTGATTTTTGCACGTTCATCATTATCAAATTTTCCGCCAACAGGATAAATGCCCCATACAGTTCGTTGCAATGCATCTGGTGGAATACCCCTGTCGTTTCCATGATCACGGCCATAGAAACCAGCAATATTTGCATAACAAAAAGGTGTACCTGCAGGGTAATGCGGCGGAGCAATACTGTTGATACATTCAAGTGTTGTTGCAGGTAATACAGTTACATTTCCAATTTGCCGGTAGAAATAATAACGCCAACGTGGATCAAGCCCAATCCCTTTTTCTTCATAAACAACATACATGAAGTAGTTGCTTATATAATCAGTAGCTCCGTTATCGGTATAATAAATACTGTATTTCGGATGACGGCTGTTAGGATTCAATGCTTTTGAACTATATCTGTAAACAAGTGCCTGTGCATCTGTACTGATTAATTCACCATCAGTTAACAATGCATCAATTTTTGTTTTCACTGTATTATCAACCAATCTTACCTGGTTGAGCAGTTTCAGTTTTATTGTTTTTGCTGCACGTCTCCAGCTGGCAGCCTGTGCTGTTGCACTGCCGCTGTAAAACAAATTATTACCTGGTAAAGGTGTAAGTGCTGTTACTTTATTAAAATCTGCAATGGCATCATCCAGTAATGCAAAAACAGAATCATATACCTGGCGGCCGGGATCTGCAGCCGGATTTGTATTATCAATTCCAAGGTTAGCTTCTTTATAAGGAACATCACCAAAAAAGTCGACAAGAGTTGCAGCAGTATAAGCTTTCATCACTTTTGCCATACCTGTATGTATATACCTGTTTGATTTCTGTGCAATGGGTATCAATGCATTTGCGTTTTTAAATACATTCTGATAAGCATCCCGCCATGCACCATCAAATGATCCGGGTGTATATAAATCTTTATATGTTCTGGAGGCCATGTACTCCATACGTGTCATTTCTTCCCCATTTTCTGAGAGACCCGGTTGATTACTGATTGCTCCATTGTTGGCGTAGAAACTCGAGAAAGAAATCTGTACAAAGTTTAAATACAAATCAACATCAGCAGTTGCAGGGGCAGGTAAATTAGGGTTGGTTAATCTGCTGTCGAGTTTTTTGCAACCGGCAAGAAACAGAAAACATGCAATTGCCAGCTGTAAGAATATTTTTATTTTTTTCATTGCTGTTTTTTTAAAAGGTTACTTTAATTGTTGCACCAATTCTGCGTGATTGCGGACCGGTCATAAATTCAAATCCCCTTGTTTTACTTACACCACCACTTGATGATTCAGGATCGTAATTAGATCCTTCAGGGAAATAAGGTGCCTTGTGCCATAAATTCTGGCCGCTGATAGAGAATGATAATCCTCCAAACGGAGTCTTTGTTAAAAGGGATGATGATAAGGCATATGACAATGACAGTTCTCTTAATCTGAACACTGTTGCATCATACAGATATTGTTCATGTGCTCCCAGGTAGGTATTAAAATAAGCACGGTCAATAGAAGTTTGAATATCATTTGGAGTGCCATCCTGTTTTACACCGGGCAAAATAATTGGAATTGTTCTGTCAACGTCTGTTGATTTTGCAAGACCACGGGAAATGAGTGTGTTAACTGTATTGGCATAGATGACACCACCCTTTGTTAAATCCCATTGCATACGGAATTCAAACCCTTTGAACGAAACAGAATTAATAGCTGTTAATCTGTAATCTGCATTCGGATCGCCGATGACAACAGATTCAGTTGAAGCGATATAATAACCATCCTGACCAACAATCCGTAATCCGCTCTTTGGGTCTTTCTGGTAATAAGTACCTTTTATTACACCAAATGGCTGCCCATTAATAGCAAAATTTCCAAGGTTACTAAACAGGCCGCCTGTTTGAACCTGCGCAATTTCTGCCGGCAGGTTTCTTACCAGGCTTCGGTTTCTTGAAAAATTTACATCAATCTGCCAGGTTAGTTTTTTTGTTTTAACGGGAGTAAACCCAAGACCTAATTCAATTCCCTGGTTTACCAAATCTCCTGCATTAATGGTTGTTCTTTCAAAGCCTGTTGAAGGGTCAAGTGGTCTTGTAAGAATCTGATCGCTTGAAATTCTTTTATACCAGGTAAAATCAATTGACACTCTGTTATTAATCAGCCTTGCTTCAAAACCAGTTTCAAATTCTTTCAGTAACTCAGGTTTCAGATTGGGGTTTGCCAGCGTATTGCTGATTGTATTTGTATTTACAACCGCACCGCCTCTTGTTACAAAATCATTTGTTGAAATAATCAATGACGGTCTTGTGCGGTATGGCGCCGGGAAGTTTGCACCTGTTGCATAACCTGATCTTATTTTAAGATAATTTATTATTTTGTTTCCTTTCAGAAAACTTATTGCGGAAGTTGGAACAAAAGAAATACTTGCACTGGGATAAAACTGGGAACGATTCGCTTTTTCCAGTGTGGAAGACCATGAATTTCTGGCGCCGACATTTAAATAAACATACTCATTGTAGCTGAAGCCAGCCTGTGCAAAAACACCCACACTCTGCTGTTCTGATTTTACATCTATATCAGATCCGTCTTCGGCCCTTGTATCATGATTGATAAAATTGGAATGATCGAATAAACCAAACACAAGCTGATCTGTACTTTTCATTCCGGTTTGATCATAGACTTCTTCATTCGAATTAAATCCACCGGTTAAATCAAACCTTATTCTTGAACTGAAATCTGTTTGATACTGAGCGATCAGAGAATGATCCCATATTTTGTTATTTGCACTGATGGTACGATAAATGCCCCTGGTATATTCAAGCTCACCTGATCTTGTTACTCCTCCCCTGTTAATGGTTAAGATGTGGTTTTCATTGTAGTAATCATATCCTGTACGATACAACAGATCAAGATTTTTAAGGATGTTGAATTTTACATTAAAGTTTCCGAAAACACGATTTGTTTGCTGATAACTTAATGAGTTATACAAAGTCCATAATGGGTTCTGTATACTGTTATCGGGGCGATAATATGCCGATGCACCATCTGGTGTTTGATAAGGCCAGTTGGCCAAATCATTTGCACGTGGTGTATACATTAAGTCAGCATATATACCTGCACCGCCAGATTGTGCGCCGCTTGCACCAGCCTGTGCTGTTGTTGGGCTCTGGAAATTATTGATTACATAATTGATCGTTCCTCCTATGCTGATATTATTCAACAGCTTTGTACTGATTCCCAAACTAAAATTATTTCTTGAAACTTTGTTTGTTGCTAGAAATCCCTGATCGCTTAAACGACTGAAACTTGCATTTACAGTTCCATTATTTCCCATAGCAGCTGATACATTAACTGCAGTATTCACTACATGACCATCTTTAAAAAAAGCTTTAAAATTATCATGCGGTTTAAATTCAATTGAATCATTTAACAATTGAGGAAATGATCCTGCCTGAATTCCCTGTGAATATGGATGAGGCAGGCGTTTATAGGGGGTTGTAAATTTGGGCCCCCAGTTACTGAAGAAAGCAAACCCACCTGTAAGTGAAAAACCTCCACCATATGTATTTTGCAGTTCAGGTAAACTGGAAGGTTGATTTACAAAATAAGATTGTGTAAGTGTTACTTCGGTTTTTTTATTCGTCCGTCTTCCTGCACCATTTTTTGTTGTAACCAGAATAACACCATTTCTTCCGGCTTCACCATATAAAACGGTTGCACTTAACCCTTTCAGGATACTGATACTCTCTACATTGTTTGGATCAATATCCATAAACCGGCTGGAAGTCTGGTTTCCATAAATCACATCTGTTTGCTGATTCGTTGCACCACTGATAGGTGTACCATCCACAACCCATAATGGATCACTTCCTCCGGTAATAGAATTAGCACCTCTTATTTGAATATTTGTTCCGCTTCCTGAAATACCGCTGGAAGCAAGAATATCAACACCCGGTGCTTTACCGCTGAGCAACCGGGCAATATCACCATCAGGCCGCTGTTCCAATTGCTTCTTATCAATTGTAACAACAGAATAACCTAAGGCTTTTTTTTCACGCCGGATTCCCAATGCAGTAACAACAACTTCCTGCAAAGCAGTAGACATCTGTGTAAGTTTTAACAGCAGATTTGTTCCCGGCGAAAAAGTAAATGACTCAAATCCAACAGCAGAAACTTTCAACGTTTGATTTCGTTGTACTTCAATTGAAAAATCGCCATTTGCATTTGTTGCAGTGCCTTTTTTAGAACCTGTAATTGTTACAGAAGCTCCCGAAACGGGCTTACCTGCAGAATCAATCACCCTTCCTGAAGCGGTTGTGATCTGGGCATACAGAAAACTGATGCAGATCACCTGTGACAGAATAAATAAAAACAATTTTCTCATACAGATAGTTTTTAGTTTGAACAATAGATAAAACTGGAAGAGAGTTGAATTGATGCATCTGCTGCACTTCAAAAACGGCTATTCAACGAAACGCATTCTACTGTATATTAAAACCAGTTGTACGTGTAATTATCTCTGTTTATCTTTTTTTAATTGAATTTATAGTGTGCTAACCTGTTGGGAAGAACAGCCAGATTGCAAAAGAACATTACTTCTTTATATGATTATGACAGTGTGCTGATACACCCAATAAAAAAGCAGGTAGTAGAAACCACCCGCACAACATGAGAAAACATTATACCCGTACTTATGCTCAAAAGCAAAATGCGTGGGCATAAAGAACATAAATCATTTTTTGTATAAACCAGGGAGTAAAAGTAATACGCAGTAACACAGCGTTTTTAACTATTCAATGAATAGCTGGTTAACGTGTATAAAGAACAGACAAAGGAGTTTTAATTTTTATGAAGAGATATTCAGCGAAAGAAATTTTATGTTTCCAGCTCTCCTGAAATAGATTCCTTATAGTTTGTACCAACAGGTAAAACAATATTACCAATCGTAACTTCCATATGATTGTACGATGTAACTTTCTTTTTGGCAACAATATATGAACGGTGAATCCGTACAAACTCCGCATTTAATAATTCCTGTATCTGGCCAATCTGGAGTTTCGTCATCAGCCATTTATCTTTTGAAATATGAATTTTCACATATTCCTTCATTCCTTCAATAAACAGAATTTCAGAAAAATCAACTTTTACCCTTCTTTTGTTCATATTAATATACAGAAAATCATGGGTTTCATTTTTTTCAACAACTCCCTTTAACCCATGTTTCTTCTCAATTTCAGCTGCTTTCTTTACGGCCATCAGAAATCTGTTGAATTCGATTGGCTTCATCAGATAATCAATCACATTCAATTCGTATCCTTCAAGTGCATATTCATGATAGGCAGTAGTAATGATAAATTTTGCAGATACGGGAACCATTTTAATAAAATCAATCCCTTTCAATTTTGGAAGATTGATATCAATAAAAATTAAATCAACTTCGTTTTCTTCCAGGTACTCCAATGCAGTAATGGCATCGTTCAGAATAGCTTTCAATTCCAGGAAGGGAACCTTCCTCACATATTCTGCCAGCACTTCTGCCAGTATCTGCTCATCCTCAATTATCAAACACGATAATTTCCTCATTGGTTGTAAGATTAAATGTAAGCGACACTTTAAATATACTTTCCTGTTTTTCAACTTTCAGTATATGATCAGGATAAATTAATTCCAGCTGCCTTTTCACATTTGCCAATCCGATTCCGGTTTTAACAATAACATTTTCAGAAGGCTCATATGAATTCTCAACAATAAAGTTCAGTTTTTCCTTTTCAACCCGGAGATGAATCTGAATAAATGAATGGAACCTGCTTTCAGAAGCTCCATGTTTAAATGCATTTTCAACAAACGGAAGTAAAATTAACGGGGCAATTTTTTGTGTTTCATCATCAACGCTTTTTGTAAAGTTTACTGCAAGTTTTTGTTTGAATCTTATTTGCTGCAATTCAATATAATCTTCCAGAACTTTTACTTCGTCTGTAATACCTACCTGTTTATTCTTTGCTTCAAACAGCATAAACCGCATCAGTTGAGAAAGCTTTACAACTACATTCGCAGCTTCTGGTGCCTGGTGCCTTGTAAGAGCATGAACCGTACTTAGCACATTAAATAAAAAATGCGGATTGATCTGTGCTTTTAAATAATTCAGTTCTGTTTTTAATTTCTCTTTTTCCAGCTTGCTTTGTTTATCCATGGTAGATTTTGAATACCTGAACAGCTCATAAATAATCAGCAAACAAACCGGGGCCAATAGCTCGAAAAGATTAAAGATCAATCCCGGCAGATTGAAAAACCGGATTACCTTCATGTGAATATCATAAATGAATGGCAGGGCTATATACAACATAATTGCCCTTGACAACAGCACGGCGAACAGTATTGCAATTACAGCTAAAAAAACCGGCAAATAAGGCTTTTTCTTTCCCGATATCAATGGTTTTAATGTAAAAAAGAACACTGCATAAAACAGAATGAGTTTACAGATAACGCTTACAAGGGTGGCATATACCGCCAGCATTATATCAGGAGAAAATGATGTTTGCGGGGAAGTTGAATAAGAAACCACTGCCTGCAAAATATCCCAGATAATAAACCCAAGCCAGAATATTAGATGCTGCCTTACTGAAATTTTCATCATTAAAATTGCAATAAAAAAAAGTATTAATCAATAACAGTCTTCCAAATAGCCGGCCTTGTATATGAATAACGGTTAATCGTGTAAGTTTGAATAAATCAGTATCTGAACCAGGCTTTTTCAGGCAGTTTATTGGCAGTATTCCTTAAGCAGATGAAGTGAAACAAAAAAGCCCCACATTTCTGTGAGGCTTTAAAGCTTGTCGGGAAGACAGGATTCGAACCTGCGACCCCCTGGTCCCAAACCAGGTGCGCTACCGGCCTGCGCTACTTCCCGATTAAACTGCCGGAGCTTTTAGCAAGAGCAGCTTCCCTTTAAGGGGCTGCAAAAATAGCCGACTATTGGTAAAGTGCCAAAAGAAATCCCAAATTCCAGTTATGAAATTTGGGATTCAATTCCTTATTAGCTGGCAATTACATGGCAGCCAGTTGTACCTTTTGCTGTAACTCCAGCACACTTTCTTTAAACATGCTGTCAGTATCCATCAGATCCTTTACTGTTTGGCAGGAGTGAATAACGGTTGTATGATCTCTTCCCCCAAAATGCTCGCCAATTGTTTTGAGTGAATTCTTTGTAAAAGTCTTTGCCAGATACATGGTAATCTGCCTTGCCTGAACGATTTCTCTTTTACGGGTTTTCTGCAAAAGCTTCTCATAAGGCACATCAAAGTAATCACACACCATTTTCTGAATGGCGTCGATTGTAATTTCTTTGGATGATGTTTTAACGAAGTTTTTCAGCACTTTTTTAGCAAGATCAAGATCGATCTCTTTTTTATTCAGCGAGGATTGTGCCAATAATGAAATCAGTGCACCTTCCAGCTCTCTTACATTGGTATTAATGTTATAAGCAATGTACTTTACCACATCCTTATGCATTTCCAGCCCGTCGTTCTTCATCTTCTTTTCCAGTATCTCAATACGGGTATCGTAATCGGGCATTTGCAGATCGGCACTCAAACCCCAGCGGAAACGGCTTAATAAACGCTCCTGAACACCTTCGAGGTCTTTTGGAGGCTTATCAGATGAAAGCACTAATTGTTTGCCGCTTTGATGCAGATGATTAAAGATGGCAAAAAATGCATCCTGTGATTTTTCTGCCCGGTTAAAGAACTGTACATCATCAATGATCAATACATCTACCAGCTGGTAAAAATGAATAAAATCATTAATGGCATTGTTACGGCTATGATCAACAAACTGGTTGATAAATTTTTCTGAACTTACATATAACACCACTTTATTTGGGTGCTGACGTTTTACTTCGTTACCTACAGCCTGGGCTAAATGTGTTTTTCCCAAACCTACACCACCATAAATAACCAGTGGATTAAAAGAAGTAGCACCGGGTTTATCTGCAACTGTTTTACCGGCACGGCGGGCAACACGATTGCAATCACCTTCTATAAATGCATCAAATGTATAGTTAGGATTGAGCTGCGGATCAATCTGAACCTTTTTTAAACCCGGTATTACAAACGGGTTCTTTACAGGATTGCTAATAACCAGCGGAAAATCCATTTCGTTATTTGTATATGTTTTATAACCATGACCGGGAACATCCATTGTAATCGGCTGGTTGTTATTATTACCACTATCCATCATGATGCGGTATTCAAGATTCGCATCTTTTCCTAATTCTCTTTTCAATGTTTTGGCAAGCAGCGTTACATAATGTTCTTCCAGGTATTCAAAAAAGAACTGACTGGGAACCTGGATAGTAAGAATTTTATTTTTCAGCTCAACCGGTTTAATCGGCTCAAACCATGTCTTAAAATGCTGCCATTCTACGATATCCTTAATTATGGTTAAACAACTTTTCCATACCTGATCAGCCGTTGTCGTCATTTTTCCTAAAGCAGTTTATATAATGAGTTAATAATTTTACTGTTATTTTCTCAGTTTTCTTATAATGAAACCATCATAAAAAAATTAGGGGGGACAGCGAATATCAACACTTTTTTGTGGAAAAAAAAATTTTTTATTCACCTGTTTTTTTACCTATTGTAAGAGAATTTGAACCAGCAAGATTTTTATTTTTAAACCTTGAAAATTCATAGTCCAATCTTCCCAGCTGAATGCCCGCCCAGCCTACCTGATTCACCAAAACATCGCTTGCTGTTTTGTTCTTTACTAACACTGGTTCACTCAAAAAAGTATGTGTATGTCCTCCTATAATTAAATCAATATGTTCCGTTTCTTTAGCCAGAATCAAATCTGAAATTCTGTTGATATCTTCTTTATACTGATACCCAAGATGTGATAAACAGATCACCATATCACAATCTTTCTCCTTTTTCAGCATGGCTGCTGTTTCATTTACTTTCTTAATGGGATCAAGGTAAACAGTATTTCCAAACAAATTATCAGGAACCAATCCCTTCATTTCAATACCTACACCTGTAATTCCAATTTTTAATCTCCCTTTTTTAAACACTTTATATGGCACATGTTTATGCTCCATTGCTGTGTTTGTAAAATCATAATTGCATAAAAGCACAGGAAACTCTGCATGATTCAATTGTGTTGCAAAATTTTCAAGTCCTCCGTCAAAATCATGATTACCCATAGTGCAAGCATCGTACCCCATTTTTGTCATGGCCTTTATTTCAGGTTCACCTTTATACAAATTAAAATAAGGTGTGCCCTGGAAAATATCACCTGCATCAAGCAATAGCACATGTTCTTCTTTTAACCGGATATCTTCAATCAGTTTTGCACGGGCTGCTATTCCACCTAATCCCTGGTTGCGGCTTCCATCCATCGGAAACGGTTCAAGACGGCTATGCACATCATTGGTATGCAAAATCGTCAGCCGCTCAATGCCCGGATCAGCAGCTGCTGCCCACCTTGAAGCCATCATGGCGCCTGCAGTAAAAGCTGTTTGCTGAATAAATTTTCTTCTATTGAGCATTGATCACCCTGTTTTGAGTTATTACCGAAATTTGTTTGCCTGCCTTGGTAAATGAAGTAAAATATTCAATTAATCCATCACGCAGCAAAACTCCTTTATTAATCTGTGGAATTGGCCTTAACATATCGCATTGATCGCCACCATTAGTCACATAATCTGAATTGGCAACTGTATACATAGTATTTACATCTAATGCCTTTCCATTGATCATTACATTTTCAGCCTTGCCGTTTTTTATTTCCATTGTTAAGCCTGCAACGGGCCATCCGCCTCTTGAAGCAATAAGATCTAAAAATTGCTTAAATACTTTTCCGGATAATTTCTGCAATACAATAATGTTATCAAAAGGCATCAGCTCAAACACTTTTCCTTTGGTAATGTTTCCTGCTTTAATACCGGGTATTCTTATTCCGCCATAATTCACAAAAGCAGCATCAACATGTGTGGCATAATATTTTTCAGCCGTTAACTTCATCGCATCGGCCATCAGGTTACCCAATGTTCCTTCAGGTTGCTTTTTTTCAATATCCATTGCCAATGTTGCAATCACTGTATTCATGCTGCCATTCACACTGTCAGCGTATGGTTGAAGAAATGCAATAAAAGATGAATCTGTTTTTGTATTTGCAACAGGATAATCTTTGTATTGAACTGTTGCAGCCCTGTATGATGGATTGCAGGAAAAAAAGAAAGCAATGCACGATGCAAAAATTAAATGGATTGTAGCCTTGTTCATATACAGGTTGTAACAATTGGAAGGTAGTTGTTTTTACCAGCACAAAAAACAGTTTTTTTAATAACTACATGTAAATTTTTCAAACATAAAACAAAAGCTATCTTTGGCCTTCACTTAATGTTTTTGGGTTAATTACCTGACACATGCAACAGCAAATAACACTCCGTCTTCTGCCTTCATTGGCATCCAATCAGGACATTATACATGAGCAAATTGCACAATATGCCGGTGTAAACGCAGCTTCTGTTACCGGATTCCATATCATGAAACAATCTATTGATGCCAGAAGTAAGCAACCATGGGTTAATCTTACCGTGTTGGCGTTCATCAATGAGCCCGTTCAGGAAAGAGAAAAGATCAGGATTGAGTTTAAAGATGTTCACTCAGTTAAATACAAAGTAATTATTGTGGGTGCCGGACCCGCAGGACTTTTTGCTGCATTGCAATTAATTGAGCTGGGTGTCAAACCAATTATTATTGAAAGAGGAAAAGATGTGCGATCAAGAAGAAGAGACCTTGCAGCGCTGAATAAAGAAGGAGAAATCAATCCCGAAAGTAACTATTGTTTTGGCGAAGGTGGTGCAGGTACCTACAGCGATGGCAAGTTATATACACGCAGCAGTAAGAGAGGAAACATCGACCGTATTCTGCAACTATTCGTTCGCTTTGGTGCTGAAGAAAAAATTCTTTATCAGAGTCATCCGCATATTGGCACCAACAAATTGCCGAATATAATTACAGCCATGAGAGAATTTATTCTTTCATGCGGCGCTGAAATTTATTTTGAAACTAAACTTACTGATTTCATTGCAGAGAAAGATGTGCTGAAAGGCATACAGGTTAATCATTCATCTGTTATTCATGCTGATGCTGTGATTCTTGCAACAGGTCACAGTGCAAGGGATATCTTTGAATTACTGCATCAAAACAACATTATCATCGAAGCCAAACCATTTGCGTTAGGTGTTCGCATAGAACATCCGCAGGCTTTAATTGATTCAATTCAATACCGTTGCGGCCCCCTCCCAGCCTCCTCCGGTGGGGGGAGGAGTTTCAGAGACCCCGCTCTGCCACCAGCTTCTTATAATTTAGTTGAACAGGTTCAGGGAAAAGGAGTATTCAGTTTTTGCATGTGCCCCGGCGGTATCATTGCACCGGCTGCAACATCAGCCGGTGAACTTGTTGTAAACGGATGGAGCCCTTCTAAACGCAACAACAATTTTGCCAATAGCGGAATGGTAGTGACCATTGAAGTGAAAGATGCAGTGCACTATTTCAAAAAACAACAATTAAATAACCAGTACACAGAAGATGATCCGTTGTTGCTGATGAAATTTCAACAGGCCATTGAGCAAAAATCATTCACAGCAGGCGGTGGAAAATTTGTTGCCCCGGCTCAGCGGATGGTCGATATGTTTGATAAGAAAACATCTTCGTCACTCCCCGGCTGTTCTTATCTGCCCGGCATCAACAGTGTATCATTGGCCAATGTATTGCCCGATTTTGTTTTTGAAGATCTTCGTCTTGCTTTCAAAGCATTTGGAGCGAAGATGCGTGGCTACTTTACCAACGAAGCCATTGCTGTAGCAACAGAATCAAGAACCTCTTCACCTGTGCGTATTCCAAGAGATAACGAAACCTTGCAGCATCCGCAAATCAAAGGACTCTACCCCTGTGGCGAAGGGGCAGGTTATGCAGGAGGCATTGTTAGTGCTGCCATGGATGGTGAACGGGTTGCACAAATGATTGCTCAGCAACTGAACCATTCATCAACAAATATTTTTTCCTGATTTTCTGCAACCTATCTTGTAACAAATTTCCAACTCAGACTACTAACTACCAATATGAGCACAATCTTAGAAGTTCAGAACCTGAAGAAATACTTCTCTTCACAAAAAGCTGTTGATGATATCAGCTTTACCATTGAAAAAGGATCCATTTTTGGATTGCTGGGGCCTAATGGTGCAGGTAAAACAACTTTGATCCGTATGATCACAGGTATATTTTATCCTGATGCAGGCAATATCAATCTCAATGGAAAAAAATTCGACCCAACTGCCGATGTCATTGATATTGGATATATGCCTGAAGAACGTGGTTTGTATAAAAAGATGAAAGTGGGTGAACAGGCCATGTACCTGGCACAGCTTAAAGGCATGAACAAACAGGATGCCTTTGTGAAAGTAAAAGAATGGTTTGAAAAATTTGAAATGCAAAGCTGGTGGAATAAAAAAGTAGATGATTTATCAAAAGGAATGCAGCAAAAATTACAGTTTGTGATTACTGTGCTGCATGAACCAAAGCTGGTGATACTGGATGAACCATTCAGCGGACTTGATCCTATAAACACAAATCTGATTAAGGACGAGATCTTTAAACTTTCTCAGAAAGGTACCACCATCATTTTCAGTACGCACAGAATGGAACAGGTGGAAGAAATATGCAACCAGATTATACTGATGAATAAAGGGAGCAAAATTCTTGATGGTACTGTAAAGGATATCAAGCAGCAATTCAAACAAAACATTTTTACTGCTGAAGTGGATCATTTGCCTGCGGTGCTGCAACACGCTTCTTTCAATATCGTAAAGCAGAATGGCACTGATCTTACAGTGAAGATCAATGAAGGTTATAAATCAAATGATGTGCTGCTTCATTTCATTAACCAGCAAAGCGGCATCATTGCTTATCATGAAATACTGCCATCGCTGAATGAAATTTTCATCCGTTTGGTGGAAGGCACTCCAACTGCAAGACAATTTCAAACCGTTACTGCTTAATAACTCATTCATATGAATAAGATCCTGATCATTATCAAAAGAGAATACGTAACAAGAGTCCGCAATAAAACATTTTTGCTTTCTACTTTCTTATTTCCGTTACTCATGTTTGCACTCATTTTTGGTGGAGCATTCATTGGCGCCAATGGAACCGAACAACGGAAAATTGCTGTGAATGATCAAAGCGGATTGTATAAAAATAATTTCAAAAACGGCTCAGCGGTTGACTTTGGTTATCCTGATGGAGTTGACAGAAACAATTACAAAGACAAAGGCTTTGAAGGCGTATTAATTATTTATTCTGCTGATAAACTAAAAGCCGATTCGGTAAGATTGTATACAGAAAAACAACTGGGGCTTGGTACTGACGAATCAATCAAAAATCAAATACAGAAGATCAATGAGAACCGGATGCTGATGGAGCGTGGCGTAACAAGAAGCACACTCGATTCCATTCGCCAGCAAAGTGAAAGTAAAGAATCGCTCAACTACCGTTCTTTCCAGGTAAAAGGAACTGAAATAAAAGAAGACAACAAGATGCTTGCACTGGCAATTGGTTATATCAGCGGCTTCATCATTTATATTGTACTCTTTATTTACGGCGCAGCAGTAATGCGTGGAGTAATGGAAGAAAAAATGAACCGTATTGCAGAGGTAATGGTGAGCAGTGTAAAACCATTTCAACTGATGCTGGGCAAAATCATTGGTATTGCAGCTGTAGGCTTAACACAGTTGTTTTTATGGATCATCCTCATTTTTATACTCTCTTCTCTCAGCAGTTTATTTATTTCACCTGAAGTTCTTGAACAGGCGCAGAAAGTGAATGAGACCATGCCATCAATGGCGCAGAACAATACATTGGCA
>JANOIQ010000190.1:0-3481 GCA_031407835.1 Chitinophagaceae bacterium | reverse complement strand
GACTGTAATGACAACTACAAACCACAAACCACAAACTATTTTAGTCGGCATTATCATGGGCAGCGACAGCGACTTACCTGTTATGCAGCCTGCAGCAGAAATATTAAAGGAATTCGGAATCAGTTTTGAATTAACGGTTGTATCTGCTCATCGTACACCTTTACGTATGGTAGAGTATGCACAAACAGCGAAAAAAAGAGGATTGAAAGTAATCATCGCCGGTGCTGGTGGTGCAGCGCATTTGCCGGGTATGGTTGCCAGTGTTACCACATTACCTGTTATTGGTGTTCCGGTTAAATCATCGAACTCCATTGATGGATGGGATTCTGTTCTTTCTATTTTACAAATGCCCAATGGTGTGCCTGTTGCTACTGTTGCGTTAAATGCTGCAAAGAACGCAGGTATCCTTGCTGCAGAAATCATCGGTACATTTGATGAATCAGTTTCGCAAAAAATTGCTGCTTATAAAAGCAACATGAATGATGAAGTGATTGCTAAAGTAGATAAGCTGAAGAATGAAGGCTGGGAGAATAAGTTTGATTAATTATATCCTGCTTTTAAATGATTTAGAATTTATATAATTTTAGTTTATGAAAAAGTATGAAATACTTGTTGATGATGAAAAAGCGGAAGAACTTACTTCCCTTTTAAAAAAACTTCCCTATGTAAAAGATGTGAAAGAAAGTAATCAGGTAACAGACATCTATACACTTGCCTCAGAAAAATCCCTAAGCGAAGACTGGTTGCTGAATGAAGATGATGAACTTCAAAAGCTATATGGTAAATGAGCTTTAAAAGAGGAGATATTGTATGGGTAAAATTTCCTTTCAGTGATGCAAGTACTGCTAAATTAAGGCCAGCTCTTATCATCTCTAATGATCTTGTAAATAAAACAGGTGATCATCTCCTGATGCAAATTACTTCAGTACTTAGAAAAGATAATTTATCGCTCTTAATTAAAAAAACAGATTATAGTGAAGCGCCTTTATTAAAAGAGAGCGAACTTAGATTACACAAAATATTTATTTTTAACCAGTCATTACTGGCAGGGAAAATAACAACCGCTTCACCGCTGTTCATGGATAGGGTAATTGAAAATCTGATTAAATTGATTCAACCTTACTGATTTCATCAATCTTAATAGCTCTGGTTTATCACCATAAACTCCTGCTCTAAAGCAAGTGAATGCTGATACAGTTCAGCAATAAACTCTCTCCCGTATTTTGCATAGAAACTTAGAAAGCTTTCTTTTCGTTCCTGCAAACCATTGCCGGGAAATAAGTTTTGTTTGATGTGCTGAATCTGCTGTTGCTGCTCAGTGAATTTTCTTTTCTCTGCACGGAGTAATTTCTTTTCCAATTCCTGCAACCGGTACAATGCTTTTGTTTTTAATGCATCTACATGCTGCGACAATGTACTGTCAATAGCTTCTGCCTGCTGCTTCAATGCCGCATATAATTCTTCAGCCTGTGTAAATGCTCCATTGAGTTTTATTTTTTTGCCTGCTTCTTTGTTTACTAAAAGGTTCATCAATTCCTGTTCGGGCAAAAAGAAATCAGCGATAGTAAACCCAAGTTTACTGATCTTTTTATTCCACTGCTCTTCTGCAACAAGAAATGAATTACGCAAAATCAATACGGGGAAAGGAACTTTATAATTTTCAAAAACTGCTTTTAATTCAAGCCAGTAAGCCAGTTCTCCGCCGCCTCCAATGAAAGCGATATTGGGTAAAATTGTTTCCTGGTATAGTCCACGTAAAATTACATTGGGACTAAAACGTTCCGGATGCTCTTTTAATTCCTTCAGCATTTCATCTTTCGAAAACTGAATTGTACTGTTGGCAACAATATAACCATCCCCCTTTGTTTCAATCCGTTCACGCAGGTCTTCATCAAAATAAAAAAGATTGATCTCTCTTCCGCCAGCCTGTACTTTATAATACTTTTCCAGTTCTGTTGTTGTTTGTTCTACCAGCTTTGCTGAAAGATGATTCAACAATTCATCTTCAAATACCGGAATCATCAGCTTCTTCAATTCTTTTGCATCAGCTATGAGCACAATCAACCCGTATTGAGCAAACAGGAAATTCACGAAGGCAAATGTTGCATCCTGCATGCTTACTTTTTCTTTGTAGCAATTCCGCAAAGCATCCACAATTCCTTTTCCATGTGGCTGAACCAGTAACTGACCGCTGATTTCATCAATCACCTTTATTACGTTTTTATCAATCATCATTCTGCCGAATGCTCCGCTTTGCTCTGTATCCCATTGATACTTTGTTCCGTTGATAGTAAAATGACTTAACTCTTCAAAATCGGCATCTTCACTTCCCATATAATAAACAGGAACAAAATCATTTTCAGGCAATTGCTGTTTTAATTCAGCAGCAAGTTTTACAGCATGCAGAATTTTATAAATAAAATAAAGCGGACCTGTAAATAAATTGGGTTGATGAGCAGTGGTAACCGTAAACGTATTTTCTTTCAACAGCAGTTCAAGATGCTGTTTTACTTCTTCAGATACGGGTACAGCTTCATATTGTTTTTTCAGATAATCAACCAATACTTTTCTGTTTGTTGAAAATCCTTTGCGTTCAGCAATTGATTTTTTGATGCCATCCATATCCGGTCGCTGAGTATAAAATGCTCGCAACTGCGGAGAATCATGCAGATAGTCCAGAACAAGTTTTGAGAATGCCCCTGTTTGCTGATAGTTTAATCGTTGTGCTGTTCCGTTCATACGTTTTGTAAAAATAGCGACATTCGGTGTGACGGAAATACCGTCTGCAAAGTTTTCACATTCCTTTACTTCAGTTCATACGCTACAACTGAATTCTTCCAGAAGGTGGGTACATACACAATACGTTTCGCAGCATCATAACCAATATCAGCCGAGTTGATTTTTTGCTCACGACCATCCAGCATTACCTGTTTTGTACCATCAGCATTTACATAATATACTACACCGCCCCAGGTTGATACAATAAAATCATTAGCTGTTATATGTTCAATACCATCTGTACCACCTTCCATCCCTTCTGCAATTTTAGTAAGACTGTTATCTTTTTCCATACGGTACATTGTTCCTGCATCCAGTACATATAAACTGCCTTTGTGTTTCAACACCCCATTGGGGCCTTTCAGTTTACTGCTGTCTAACAAAACAACCTGGTTATTGTTTTCAACTGCATATACTTTTCTTCCTCTTGAATCAGAAACATATACAACACCATTCTGATCAATCGAAACATCGTTCAATGCCACTGCATCCTTCACAGCAATCCTTTCAATAATTTCCCCTTTTACAATATCAATTACAACCAGTTCGGCAAGATCTGCCACATATAATTTGTTTTTAAACAGCCCATTCCTTTAGGTGCGTTTAAACCACTCACCCAATCAACAGCAATAATTTTTCCATCCAATCCTACTTTGCCAACAGAACCCTTCCCATCTTTTCCCCAGGGTTCTTTACCATCAAT
>JANOIQ010000189.1:0-4419 GCA_031407835.1 Chitinophagaceae bacterium | reverse complement strand
GACTGTAATGACAACTACAAACCACAAACCACAAACTATTTTAGTCGGCATTATCATGGGCAGCGACAGCGACTTACCTGTTATGCAGCCTGCAGCAGAAATATTAAAGGAATTCGGAATCAGTTTTGAATTAACGGTTGTGTCTGCTCATCGTACACCTTTACGCATGGTTGAGTATGCTCAAACAGCCAAAGAAAGAGGATTGAAAGTAATCATCGCCGGTGCTGGTGGTGCAGCGCATTTGCCGGGCATGGTTGCCAGTGTTACCACATTACCTGTAATTGGCGTTCCGGTTAAATCTTCCAACTCCATTGATGGATGGGATTCTGTTCTTTCGATTTTGCAAATGCCCAATGGTGTACCTGTTGCTACTGTTGCGTTAAATGCTGCAAAGAACGCAGGTATTCTTGCTGCAGAAATCATCGGCACATTTGATGAAACTGTATCTCAAAAAATTGCTGCTTACAAGCAAAATATGAATGATGAAGTAATTGCTAAAGTTGATAAATTGAAAAGCGAGGGCTGGGAGAATAAGTTTGATTGATTGATAATTTTTTACCTAGTTGATTAGATGACAACTTCTAAAGATTTCACCATTGTTAAAAGAGTATTAGACAAATACTATGACTTTATGGGCGAGATTGAAGGCAACTGTTACGAAACTGAATCAATTCCCCCTTCAATGATTGACAAATCTAAAAAAAGTAAGTACGAGAATACGTCTTTTTGGATTGCAATCCCAAGTACAGTTACTGAAAAAAATTTAAATGAGCTTGAGTCCTTTTTAAAACACAAACTGCCTGATTCATTTAAATATTTCCTGCAACTTCGGCATTTTTTACAACTATCTCTTGGAGGTTATGGAATAGGTTTTTTTTGTAATCTTCCTGAACTTCTTAACGCAAAATTTAAGGAGATCATTAACGAGCAATTCGGGACTCTACTTAACAGAAATTATTTGCCATTTGCCAACTTCATGGATTTTGGAGTTTTGTGTTTTGATGCAAATAAAATCAAGGATGACAATAACTATCCAATTGTTTTATTTAGCAATGAAGACGGGTATAGTACTCCAAAATTTTATGCCGTAGACTTTTTGGGAATGTTTAAGGAGTTTGAAACAAATTTAGATGACTGGATAAAGAACAACCGGGAAATTCGTAAAGAAAATTGACGTTTTGAGTATTATAGCCACTGCCTCATCACTTAGTATTGTTTACATTCAACACCACAAACTCCTGCTCTAAAGCAAGTGAATGCTGATACAGTTCAGCAATAAACTCCTTACCATAAGTTGCAAAAAAACTGAGAAAGCTTTCCTTCCGTTCCTGTAAACCATTACCGGGAAATAAGTTTTGTTTGATGTGTTGAATCTGCTGTTGCTGTTCTGTGAATTTTCTTTTTTCTGCACGGAGTAATTTTTTCTCCAGTTCCTGCAAACGATACAGCGCTTTTGTTTTTAAAGCATCCACATGTTGAGATAATGTAGTATCAATGGCTTCAGCCTGTTGTTTCAATGCTGCATACAATTCTTCAGCCTGTGTATATGTTCCGTTGAGTTTTATTTTTTTTCCTGCTTCCCTGTTTACCAAAAGGTTCATCAATTCCTGTTCAGGCAAAAAGAAATCAGCCATTGTAAAACCAAGTTTGCTGATCTTTTTATTCCATTGCTCTTCTGCAACAAGAAATGAATTACGCAGAATCACCACGGGAAAAGGAACCTGATAATTTTCAAAAACTGCTTTCAATTCAAGCCAGTAAGCCAGTTCACCACCACCGCCAATGAAAGCAATATTGGGCAATATTGTTTCCTGGTATAATCCACGTAAAATTACATTGGGACTGAAACGTTCCGGATGTCCTTTTAATTCATTCAGTATTTCATCTTTCGAAAAACGAATCGTACTGTTGGCAACAACATAACCGTCTCCTTTTACTTCAATCCGTTCACGCAGGTCTTCATCAAAATAAAACAGATTGATCTCTCTTCCACCAGCCTGTACTTTATAATATTTTTCCAGTTCTTTTGCTGTTTTAGCAACTAATTTTTCTGAACGATGATTCAGCAATTCATCTTCAAACACCGGCAGCATCAGTTGTTTTAATTCCTTTGCATCAGCTATCAACACAATCAACCCGTATTCAGCAAACAGAAAATTTACGAATGCAAATGTTGCATCCTGCATACTTACTTTTTCTTTGTAACAATTCCGCAAAGCATCCACAATTTCTTTTCCATGTGGTTGCACCAGTAACTGACCGCTGATTTCATCAATCAACTTTGTTACGTTTTTATCAATGACCATTCTGCCAAATGCGCCGCTTTGTTCTGTAGCCCATTGGTACTTTGTTCCATTGATTGTAAAATGACTCAGCTCTTCAAAGTCGGCATCTTCACTCCCCATATAATAAACAGGAACGAAATTATTTTCAGGCTGTTGCTGTTTTAATTCAACTGCAAGTTTAATGGCATGCAGGATTTTATAAATAAAATAAAGTGGCCCTGTAAATAAATTGGGTTGATGTGCAGTGGTAACCGTAAATGTATTTTCTTTCAGCAGCAGTTCAAGATGCTTCTTTACTTCTTCAGATACGGGTACAGCTTTGTATTGTTTTTTCAGATAATCAACCAATACTTTTCTGTTTGTTGAAAATCCTTTGCGTTCTACAATTGATTTTTTGATGCCATCCATATCCGCTCGATGAGCATAAAATGCACGCAACTGCGGAGAATCATCCAGATAATCCAGAACAAGTTTTGAGAATGCTCCTGTTTGCTGATAGTTTAATCGTTGTGCAGTTCCGTTCATACGTTTTGTAAAAATAGCGACATTCGGTGTGACGGAAATACCGTCTGCAAAGTTTTCACATTCCTTTACTTCAGTTCATACGCTACCACTGAATTCTTCCAGAAGGTGGGAACATATACGATCCGCTTCGCAGCATCATAACCAATATCAGCCGAGTTGATTTTTTGCTGACGGCCATCCAGCAGTACCTGTTTTGTACCGTCTGCATTTACATAATATACTACACCGCCCCAGGTTGATACAATAAAATCATTGGCTGTTACATATTCAATACCATCTGTACCCCCTTCCATTCCTTCTGCAATTTTTGTAAGACTATTATCTTTTTCCAGACGATACATTGTTCCTGCATCCAGCACATATAAACTGCCTTTGTGTTTCAACACCCCATTGGGGCCTTTCAGTTTACTGCTGTCTAACAAAACAACCTGGTTATTGTTTTCAATCGCATATACTTTTCTTCCTCTTGAATCAGAAACATATACAACACCATTCTCATCAATCGAAACATCATTCAATGCCACTGCATCCTTTACAGCAATCCGTTCAATAATTTTCCCGTTTACAATATCAATAACCACCAGTTCAGTAAGATCTGCCACATATAATTTGTTTTTAAACAGCCCCATTCCCTTAGGTGCGTTTAAACCACTCACCCAATCAACAGCAATGATTTTTCCATCCAATCCTACTTTGCCAACAGAACCCTTCCCATCTTTTCCCCAGGGTTCTTTACCATCAATATTGGAAACATACAGTACCTTATTCTTTCCATCAAATAAAACTGACTCGGGAACTTTCATTGTTGAATCTGTTTCCCAGAGTTTCACTAACTGATGCTGCGCCTGTGATGCAACAAGAATAAATAACAAAATGAGTGTGAAGAAAAACTTTTTCATGTGATGATTTTTTAAATGATCAAAATCGTTCTGCGTTAAATGCATATATCTCTATTTCGGTTTTTTGTTTTGATACGATTTGCTGCACCAGTTTTCCGGTACCTGCTGCCATAGATATACCCACCATGGCATGTCCGCCGGCAATGATTACATTTTCAAATTTACTATGTCTTCCGATATATGGCAACCCATCAGGGCTCAGCGGTCTGTAGCCGTGCCAGATGCGGTTCACTCCGGGGAATTCAACTTTCAATCCTGGATAATATTTTTTGGCGGCTTTATAAATTGCTTCTGCCCGTTTCACTAATGTAGGCGATTTCAAGCCACTGATCTCCATCGTTCCTCCCATCCGCAGATCCCTGCCCATTGGCGTCATTGCCACACGATCATCCACAAGAATGGCCGGGTATCTTAAATTCTTTTCCATGTTTTCAAAGGTCATACTGTAACCTTTCCCTGCCTGCAGCAGCAGATCAATGCCCAAGTGCCGGGCTGTCTCTGATAACCATGAGCCATTTGCAAGCACCAGCTCTCCACATTCAAACTTTCCTTTGTCAGTAATGACAGCTGTTACTTTTCCATTCGATTTTTCAAAACCGGTAACAGTTGTATTCAGTTGCAGTTTTACTCCCACTTTCTGCAAATGGGCTTTCACTGTTTTCATAAAGTCGCCGGGATGCAGATGTGCATCAATGGGATATAATACCCCA
>JANOIQ010000150.1:0-1931 GCA_031407835.1 Chitinophagaceae bacterium | reverse complement strand
CTTAACTGATCATAACGTTTTAGAACAGATCCGCAGAAGCAATCATATTCACATCTTCAGTGGAAGCGGTGCATATGAAGATCCATCAAGCAGCGGTCGATTTGCAAAAATTTTATACGATAAGAATATTAATTACGAACTTGATATCTGGGGTGAAGAATGGCCGCACGACTGGAATACATGGAGGCATTTGATGCCGCATTATTTGGAAACGAGATTTTAAAAAAACCGCTAAGTCGCACAAGCCGCCAAGTCCTTATTAAAAGAATATCTCTTATTTTTCTTTGCACCTTTGTGCCTTTGCGGTAAAAAAATCAAGTCATCACAACAGTCCCAATTGACCCATCCTCTGTTTTCGTTAATTCAAATACTTTATGCGGAGTCAATTCTTTTTCTGTTTGATGTGAAACATACAGAATAGCCGATTCACTTTCTGCTGCAATTTTATTAATGAGTTGAATTACTTTGTTTGCATTATGATCATCCAACCCTGCCAGTGGTTCATCAAGAATTAATAGTGGCGGATGTTTCACCATGGCTCTTGCAATCTGCGCCATTCGCTGTTCGCCGGAAGAAAGATCAGAAAACAATTTATTTGCTTTCCGTTCCATTGATAACAGTTGCAGCCATTCATGTGCTGCACGTTTCTGCATATCACTTGGAATGGTGTACAAACCAATTGAATCAACATAACCGGAAATAATCATTTGCTCCAGTGTATGTCTTGTGCTGAACAGATCCGTCATGGCAGGGGTGAGATAACCAACTTTGTTTTTAATCTCCCAAACTGTTTCACCACTACCTTTCTTTCTGCCAAAAATAAACAGTTCTTGCCCATACCCTTTTACATTATCACCGGTTATCATCGTAAGCAAAGTTGTTTTGCCCGAGCCATTGGGGCCTTTCAGTTGCCAGAATTCACCTGCAAGAATCGTCCAGTTGATATTTTGTAAAACCTGCCGGCCATCATAGCTAACATGTACATTACTGAAACGGACCAGTTCATCGGTGTTTAAATTATAAGTGTGCAGAGCTGAAGGAATCGTTTGCTCTGTTGTTGCCTCTTCTCTTTCTCCCATTGAAATAAATGGAACCGCTTCTCCTTTTTCAGTAAGTGAAACTTTACTCTTTATAAAATCAAGAGCATCTCGTTGCCGGTGCAGCAATTGTATAATGGGTGTATGCTTCGATATTATTTCCAATTCTATTCTCAGCAATTGCTGTGCTTCCACATCAAGGTTGTCAAATACATTATCAAGAATAAGCAGCCCCGGTTTTTTTGTTAAGAGATGTTTCAGTAATGCTTTTTTTTGTTCACCGCTCGACATAGAGCGAAGGCTTTGCTTTGTTATATCCACAATCCCTGAATATCCATGGATCTCTTCTTCCTGTAAAAACTGCTGCATACTGTAAGAGGAAAAAAGCGCTGCCTCTGTTTCGTTGAACTGTTCAAAAACACCTGTAGCTTTTTTATCGAGCAGTTGCTGAATAAAAAAATGCTTATTAAATGTGTTGGAAAGAAATACAAGATAGTGTTGCATGTTCATCTGCCTTTGTTGGTCGCCTGACCAACAAATAAACAACTATTTTTCTGTCTCTGAGAATGCTTTACTTCTGATTATAATTTCACCGGCCTAACAGTGTACCCCTGCTTTCGCAATAAAGCAATTACACCAATATTGCCACCTAAATGAGCAGCGCCAACGGCAAAAAAGCAGGAAGCTTTCTGCATATTTATTTTCATCACCGGAATCCAGTTGCTGTTACGTTTGGTTAAAAGTTCTGTTTCAGCATTTAACTGATCCGTTCCCTGTTGTGTTAAACTGAAGATGGAATCAACATCCTGTGTTTTATAAATGCTGATTAATTTTTCAAACTCCGTAACCTGGTTTTGAAAATCATTCACCATCTCTTTCAGGTTGGCTACTTCC
>JANOIQ010000126.1:0-4853 GCA_031407835.1 Chitinophagaceae bacterium | reverse complement strand
GTTGGTTTGTTTGAAGGAAAGAAACTCGGCCGTGCAAAAAACCTGGAGCGTTTACATGACGAAATCATTACACAGGAAACGGTGGTACTGGATTTGAAACATATCATTCAGTTGCGTCATAATGAAGTAATCGTCTTCAATCAACAACTAAAAGAAAATGCGATTAAACAAACAGAGGCTTCCATTAATCAGTTGGTCAATCATGTATATGGCATTGACAACAGGATGGAAAACCTGCGTGGAATGGAAGCCAATGCTGTAAGACGTTTAGAAGATTTGGAACAACAGCAGGAAGAGATTCATGAAAGTCAGCAGACACATCGTGAGGAACTGGATAAATACAATTCTCAGTTAGATGAGCTGGCCGGACGATTGGAGGTATTGGAGCAGGAGTTTACATTGGCTGAGCAATCATATAACCAGGCCAATCAATCATACAACGATTATAATCTCAATGTTACCCGTCAGCAAAGCAAGGTAACATCATTGAAACAGGAGTTTGATTTTAAACAAAACCAGTTTCAGGATCTGCAGTTACAGATTACAACGAACTCTGCTGCATTGGAAGAAGCATCGAACCAGATCAGTGAAAGCGACCTGATGTTACTGGAAGCGCAGGATGTTCTTGTGAGCATGATGCAGAATAAAGAAAGCGAAGAACGCAAGCTGAACGAAGCTGATCAGGCTTATTACAATATGCGGAATGCTTTAAGTGAAAAAGAAAGTGAACTCCGTCATAAACAAAAAGAAAAAGAACTGGTTGATCATTTACTCAACGAAATAAAAGATAAACTCACTGATTTAAAATTACAGTTGAGCGGAACCAAGGAACGTTTAATGGTTGAGTTTAAAGTGAATTTGGAAGAAGTGATTGAAGAAGCCAGAACAGGTGAGGAGCCATTGGAAGAATTGCAGGCAAAGGTTGACCGTATGAAAAAGCGTTTGGAAAACATCGGTGAAGTAAATCCAACTGCCATTGAAGCATTTGAAGAAATGCGCAAGCGTTATGAATTTATTCTGGAACAGAAGAACGATTTGGTAACAGCGAAAGAATCGTTGCTGCAAACAATACAGGAAGTAGAAGCTACTGCCAACCAGCGTTTCCTGGAAACCTTTAATGCAGTGCGTGAAAACTTCCAGAAAGTATTTAAGGCATTGTTTACAGAAGAAGATACTGCTGATCTTGTGTTGGAAAATCCGGAGAACTTGGCTGAAACAGGAATTGATATAATCGCCAAGCCAAAAGGGAAACGTCCAAGCAGTATATCACAGTTGAGTGGTGGAGAGAAAACATTAACAGCAACAGCCATGTTGTTTGCAATCTATCTCATCAAACCGGCTCCGTTCTGCATCCTTGATGAAGTTGATGCGCCATTGGATGATGCCAATGTTGGAAAGTTCACCAATATGATCCGTCAGTTCAGTGCCAATTCACAGTTCATCATTGTTACGCATAACAAACAGACAATGGGTGCGGTGGATGTGATTTATGGTGTGACTATGCAGGAAGCCGGTGTAAGTAAATTAGTGCCGGTGGATTTCAGGAGTTTGAATTAATAGAAAACAAGTACAAGTATTTATATCGACTGAAAAAAGGTCAGAACAATTTGTTCTGACCTTTTTATTTCCTGCAACCATTAGTGTTGACTATTTGTTTAAACAGTTTTCCACTTCAATAAAAAACTATAACTAAATTACCTGCAATTTAGAATATGGCTGCTGTTCCAACATTACAACGAAAACTGGGATTATTTCAGGGCACTGTGTTAAATATGATTGACATGGTAGGGATTGGCCCGTTTATATCCCTGCCGATTGTAATTGGTTTTGTTGGTGGCATGTATATCTGGGCATGGGTGGCAGGTGCCGTTTTATCGTTGATTGATGCAATGATCTGGAGTGAACTGGGTGCTGCTTATCCATTGGCAGGTGGGAGTTATAATTTCTTAAAAGAAGCCTACGGAAAAGAGAAGCTGGGAAAGATGATGTCGTTCCTCTACGTATGGCAAACGATTATACAGGCACCTCTTGTTGCAGCATCTGCAGCCATTGGTTTTGCACAATACTTTGGTTATCTCGTTCCACTAAGTGAATGGCAGCAGAAAGGATTATCAGGTGCTGTCATAATTTTCGTCACCATTTTATTGTATAGAAAAATTGACAGTATCGGAAGGATTGGTGTATTGTTATGGGCAGGTGTAATTCTTACATTGGGATGGATCATTGCTGGTGGAATTGCTTATGGAAATTTCACCGCACCATTTCATGATGTGCACACAAATTTCAGTTGGGCACATATTGCTTCCTTTGCTTTTGGACAGGCCTGTATCAAATCTATTTACAGTTATCTTGGTTATTATAATGTTTGTCATTTAGGTGGTGAAATAAAAAATCCCGGCAGGAATATTCCACGCAGCATGTTTATTTCTGTAATTGGTATTGCAGTTTTATATCTGGCCATGAACATCAGCGTAACCAGTGTAATTCCCTGGCAGGAAATCAAACAATGGCAGGATAGCGGACAGAATCATTTTGTGATCAGTACATTCATTGAACGGCTGTTTGGAGCCAATGCAGCTAATATGGCAACCATCATGATCTTATGGGTTGCACTTGCTTCTTTATTTGCGGTGATGCTTGGATACAGTCGTGTTCCGTATGCAGCGGCAAAAGATGGCGCATTTTTTAGTGTGTTTGCAAGGCTTCATCCAACAAAAGATTTTCCTTACGTATCGTTATTGGTTTTGGCTGCTATTGCATTCGTGTTCAGTTTGCTGTTCAGGATGAGTGATGTCATAAGTGGTGTGTTAGCGATGCGGATCATGGTACAGTTTATTGGCCAGGCAGTGGGCGTTATTTTACTGAGGAAAAGAAATGGCACAAAGCATCTTCCATATAAAATGCCGCTGTATCCTTTGCCGGTGATCATTGTTGTTATTCTGTGGTTATTTGTTTTTTTCTCTACAGGCACAAGTATTATGCTTTCCTTTTTAGTACTCATCAGTGCCGGAGTTGTGGTGTATTTCCTGTTTGCGAAGTACAGTAAACAATGGCCATACGATCGTGCCGGTAATAGTGTTACAAAACTATAAACCCTGCTTATTTGTTTTTATCAATCATTCATTCGATATTCGGTATCTAAATCAATTGCATGCAACGCATTTGTCTTTTCCCCGGAACGTTTGATCCCATTACGGTTGGCCATCTCGATATTATTTACCGCTCACTGAATCTGTTTGATAAATTGATCATTGGTATTGGCCGGAATGCAGGCAAAGTACCCATGTTCAGTGAAGAGCAGAGAGTGGATTGGATCAACGAAATCTTTAAAGGCGAACCGAGAGTTGAATCAGTAGTGTATGATGGATTAACTGTCGATTGCTGTAAAAGGGTACAGGCTAAATTTATTCTTCGTGGTATCCGCTATGTTAACGACTTTGAATATGAAAAAGCGATTGCAGATATGAACCGCAGCCTGGATGGTGATATTGAAACGATCTTTCTTACCTGTTTACCTCAATATACTTCTGTTGCTTCCACACTTGTTCGTGATGTTATCCGTAACGGAGGCGATGCGTCTGCTTTCCTGCCTGATGTAGTGAATAAAACCGTTTCTAAATAATTGCTGGTATGTCGTCTATCTGGTTTAAAAAAGATTTATCACTTACTGATTTTACTAACCTTGGTGAAGCAACCATGGGTGAATACATTGGAATTTCTTTTTCAGAACTTGGAAATGATTATGTAAAAGCAACGATGCCTGTTGATCACCGTACCAAACAGCCTTATGGTTTATTGCATGGAGGTGCCAGTTGTGTGTTGGCTGAAACGCTTGGCAGTCTTGCGGCTGCTATGGTGATTGATACTGAAAAGTTTATCTGTGTGGGTTTGGAGATTAATGCCAACCATATCCGTTCAGCAAGAAGCGGAATTGTTACCGGTATTACTACACCCATTCATATTGGCGCCAGCACACATGTGTGGGATATAAAAATCTATGATGAACGAGAGAAGCTGGTTTGTGTAAGCAGATTAACGGTTGCAATTCTGAAGAAACCGGAATAATTGCTTGCTTAATAAGGATTCTTTTTTGGATTTACTCTCGTATCGTACATATTCAGGATAATAACCGTTTTGCTTTTTATTTTGTAATACATCCTGTTGTGCCGGGTAATTAAAACGCCCCTTACATTTTCTACTTTTGAAGATAGCGAACCGGCAAAAGGTTGTTTTTTCAACAAAAGAAGACGCCGGTCAATTTTAATCAGAAATTCTTCTGCAACTTTTTTTGACCATTCTTTTTCAAGATAAGTCAGCACTCTCAAAACTTTATTGGCAAACCTTTTTTTAATTATGATTTGGTACGCCATGTTTCAGTAGCCCGATTAAATTCAAGAAGTGTAATCGTTTCTTTCAAATCTTCTTCTTCAGATAGAGCCTTCAGTTCCTTTAACTGTGTTTCACTCAATTGATCTGTAATATCAGTCCCTTGTGTTTTACCATAAAAAACAAAATCGTCTTTAACAAGTGAAAGCAGCTCTTCATTGTCGGTGCTTTCAATAAAAGAAATCAATTCCTTTTTCAGTTTATCAAGTTGCATATTGCTCTTTTATTTAAAACTACAAAATATATTGCTATTTTAATATTGTAAGCACATCTTTTACAGAAGGGAAGATGTTATTGAAATAATTTTTCAATTCACTCTTCTTTACCCATTTCAATTCACTGATATCTTCTTCTGTTTGAGGAACAATATGCTGTTTCCCTTTCACTTTCATTTTATACCAATGCGAATCTTTAAGAATATGCTTTCCGAATTCATTATAGGTATGGTAGGTAATGATAAGGCTTTT
>JANOIQ010000113.1:0-2611 GCA_031407835.1 Chitinophagaceae bacterium | reverse complement strand
ATGAACCTGCTCAAACGCTTCTTTGCTGAAGCCTTTGATGCCACTCAACGAATCAACTAATACAAGCGGAAGTTTCATAGTCAATTTTAAAACCTGATTACAAAATGCTCCTTCTCCAATTGTTCTTTTCTGAAAAAAACCAATCCAATAAAAAATAAATCAACCGTTACTGTAACAGACGGATGTTGTTTGATCGTTATCCATGCTTCCTCCATTTCTCTGCTCCAGTGAATATCATCAAAAACAAATACAGTTGAGTCAGTTGATTTTTGAAGCAGTTGCTCAAAATAATTGAGCGTTGGTTCTTTACGGTGATTGCCATCAACAAATACAAAGTTGACCGTTGGCAGTTGGGCAATGGCTGGTTGCAGCGTATGATCAAAATTACCTGTAACTACTTTTATATTGGATAAATGAAGCAGTTGGAAATTCCTTTCAGCTGTGAAAGTAATTGCAACTGAACCCTCCATCGTTACTACATCAGCATCCTTTTTGGCCGAAGCTAAATAAGCAGTGGTAATTCCCAATGAAGTGCCAAGCTCCAGAATTTGTTTTGGCTGAAAATGTTTTACCAGTCTGTATAACAGTTGAGCGTATTTTGGCTTCTTTAAAGAGCTTGCTGCAATTTGCTGAACAGTTCTTTGCTTGCTTAAGCCCATTACTGATCCTGCACCAAAGTCCTCAACTCTGAGTACCGTTTTATTGAGCAGTAATTCCTTACGGAGAACTTCTATTTGTTTATAATCTTCATATACAGTTTTATCATTCAGCACAGCAGTTACTAAATTAAAAACAAAGGGCGAATGAATACCGTGCCCCTTTCCATTGGATGCGGTTAAATAATACCTGAGATATTTTATGCCAAGCTGATACGGAGAATACATAGGAATGAGAAATTAAAAATAAGAAATAAGGAAGTGACAGGACTCAACTTTTACATTTTTCATTCGTCATTTCTCTGTTATCTTATCCCATTGCTGAATGGAAAAAGAGTAAGCATGCTTTTCGTCAACAGCAAAATCATTGTTGTGTGTGAGCTTCCATTCTTCCACATTGAACTCAGGAAAAAATGCATCTGCTTCAATATGAGCATGCACTCTTGTTAAATAGATACGGTTGGCAATTGCCATAGCCTGTTCATAAATCTGCGAACCTCCTGCAATAAAAATTTCTTTTGTCTCTAATTTCTTGGCCTGCTCAATGGCATCTTCCAAAGAAACTGCAAACCATATATTATCATTTTCAGATGTTAAACCTGCCTGCCGTGATACAATAATATTTGTTCTTCCGGTTAATGGTTTTCCTCCAACCGATTCAAATGTTTTTCTTCCCATGATCACCGGCATGGCCCAGGTGGTGTTTTTGAAAAACTTTAAATCAATGGGTAAATGCCAGAGCAATTGATTGCTTTTGCCGATGGCGTTGTTGGAAGAAGCTGCTACGATTAGTGAGATAATGACCATAATTAAAAATAAGAAATCAAAAATGAGAAATGAAAAAGTATGGCTCAGCTATTTCATTTCCTTCTTCTTTCATCATTTTGCTGAGCTGTTTCAATACTTTTCAGGAAAATAGCCATCAGTTGATTCACTTCGGCAAATGCAATGTCAACCTTTTCATGAACTAAAACCGGCTTTCGCATGATTATTTTAAGATTGATCCTGGTCTCTTTTATTTCCTTCAAACACATTTTCATTTTATGCAAAAAATCTGCTCTTGATTCAGCACCCTGTGCTTCTCCGTAAATAAGTGCTGATGCTGTTCCGCTTTTTGACAACTGATGTTCCAGGTTTTGACCTGTTCTTGAACTGGGTAATAAGTCACAAACATTCAGACACATACAGGCAAAATCAACGAGCCTGTCTTCAAGATCGAATTTATTCTGACTTTCCATATGAAGTGTTTTAAGGTTTAGCGGAGTGCTGACTTTCACCTTTTCATTCCTTATTCTTCATTTTTCATTTCTGATTTCTCAGACCGCAACCGGTGCTTTAATTCCCGGATGACTCTGATAATTTTCCAATGTGAAATCTTCAAACTTAAATTCAAAAATATCTTTTACTGCAGGATTGATTTTCATTGTTGGCAGCGGAAAGAAATCCCTGCTCAGTTGCAGTTTCACCTGTTCCATATGATTGCTGTAAATATGTACATCGCCAAACGTATGTACAAAATCGCCCAACTGCAAATCGCAAACCTGTGCAATCATCATCGTCAGCAAAGCATACGAAGCAATATTGAAAGGCACACCCAGAAATACATCTGCACTGCGCTGATACAGTTGACAACTTAATTTCCCATCGGCAACATAAAATTGAAAAATGGTATGGCAAGGCATCAGTGCCATCTTTGGTAAATCGGCTACATTCCATGCACTGATGATTAAACGACGGCTGTCCGGATTCTTTTTAATTTGATTGATGAGATCCGTTACCTGGTCAACCACTACTCCATTAGCTCCTTCCCAACTTCTCCATTGTTTTCCATACACCGGACCAAGCTCTCCATTTTCATCAGCCCACTCGTCCCAGATGCTGACACCATTTTCTTTGAGATAAGCAATATTGGTTTCGCCTTTCAAAAACCAGAGTACTTCATGAAGAATGCTTCT
>JANOIQ010000086.1:0-1853 GCA_031407835.1 Chitinophagaceae bacterium | reverse complement strand
TTCACCTGCTGCGGCTTTCATCAAATCATCTGTGCCTTCATCTAAGCCACGGTAAATATCATTGGCTTTGAAATTGGGAATGATGTCATTCTCAATAATCGTTTTAGCTGTTATATCAGGAATTGCACCTTCCAGTCCATAACCAACCTCAATCCATACTTTACGTTGATTTCGTTCCTTATCAATCAGAATAACAATGACAATGCCATTATTCTTTTCCCTGTTACCTACTTTCCAATCCCTGCCTAATGCAACAGCAAAATCACTTATATCATAATCACCTATATTATCAATTGTAACAATTACTATTTGATTTGATGTGCTGTCATCATAAGCTACAAGTTTTTGTTCAAGTGCCTCTTCCTGTGATGGCGTTAACAAATCGAGCTTCTTGCTGTCATTCACTAATCTTGGTGGATTAGGAACAGGTGGTATATACTTCTCCACTCCCTGTGCAGATGCAAACAGGGTCAGGAGAAAAAAAGAAAAAGAGAGTATGGTTTTTTGAAAAAATTTCATGTTAGTTATCTGCCAAAAACAATGTCATCGGGTAATTCGTTCCTGTCTTCATTTTCGTATGGGAAATGCGAAACTAATGCATTGCCTATTTCTGTAACAATCTGCACAATTCCATCGGTATAATTTTCCTTACTGAAAGATGAAAGCATTTTATTCACTTCCTTATTCCAGAATTCCGTTCCAACTTTTTCATGAATGCCCTTATCACCAAACACAGCCAGTTGATGATCTTTCATAGCAATGTAAAGTACTACGCCATTCCGGTCTTCTGTTTTATCCATCTTCAATCCAAAGAAAATTTCAACAGCACGGTCGACCGGATCAACATAACTGCAGCGGCTTTCAATAAACACACGGATCTCTCCGGATGTCCGTTTCTCCGCTGCACGTATTGCATTCACAATGGCTTCATTCTCCTGTGGAGTGAACCAATTCTGTTTTTTGAAAAGAAAAGAAAAAATGCCCATTAGTATTGCTTACAATCAGAATTTTACTTCAGGAGCTTTATCACTGCCTGGTTCAGCAGCAAATCCTGTTTTCTGCTTAAAGCCAAACATGCCTGCCAGAATATTCATTGGAAATGAACGTACTTCAGTATTATAAGTCATTACGGCTTCATTAAAATCATTACGGGCAACTTTAATCCTGTTTTCCGTTCCTTCTAACTGCACCTGCAGGTTACGGAATCCTTCATTTGCTTTCAAATTAGGATAACTTTCAACCACAGCCAGTAAACGGCTCAATGAACTGCTTACACCACTTTGTGCCTGTTGAAATTCAGCCAGTTTTTCAGGAGTAATATTACTTGGATCTACTTTTACCTGTGTTGCTTTTGAACGTGCTTCGATTACATTGATCAATGTTTGCTGTTCAAAATTTGCTTCGCCTTTTACTGTGTTTACAAGATTTGGTATCAGGTCGGCTCTGCGCTGGTAATCACTCTGCACATTGTTCCATTTTTGTTTTACAACTTCATCCTGTTTAACTAACCCGTTATAACCGCTGCAACCCCTGAATAAAAAGAGGGCCAATACTGCAACAATAACAATGGTGATAATGCGTCCGGCTTTCATGTTTGTGTTTTTAAGTTTGAGATTAAATTTAATTCAAAGAATCAAATTGTCAAGTGATTCTTTTATCAGCATAAAGAATGCCGCATCAAAAAAGATGACAGACTGTCGTTTCGCCAGCCATTACTGACCCATTTGGCTAAGTGTGCGGCATGGTTTTAGCAACGCATTTCAAAGGTAGCCGGTTCATTACCCCGGCTTTATTATACTTATGAAAAAAATATTGCTCCTTTTGCCCGTTTTGCTGATTGCTTTTTCACAGTG
>JANOIQ010000641.1:0-22685 GCA_031407835.1 Chitinophagaceae bacterium | reverse complement strand
ATCGTTGCAAACTTACTGTCGTGCGATAAAGCTGCATTACGGATGGTGTGCTGAATCTGTATTGCTGCTTCAGTTCCTACAAAGCCTGATATCTGTTTGTACAATGTTCCTTCAATTGCTTCTCTGCCATAAAATATATCACTCACAGAAATAATAATGATGAGCATGGCGGGAAGTGAAAAGACTGTATAATAGGCAAGTGCTGCACTTAACTTCAGTACTTTATTATCAATAAAATCCGAAAATGATTGTTTGATGATTGACCACATAGTTGTTAAAAGTATTTTCATGTGCTGAATTGAAATTTTTCTATTCTGTGGAAAGGTATAGAACAGGCTATAAAAAAGCAAAGTTATCTTAATTCATTAAAGCTCTTTTCTTATTTTCACCGCATGCATCCGCACATCCAGACATTATTACAATGCATCAGCCTGGAAGAAAAAGAACAGGCCAAGCGTTACAGCTTAGATCAGCAACACACTTTAAAACAACTGAAAGCTGAGGGACTTGCCCTGCACCCCATCATTGTTACCAGGAAAAATTTCGGATATGCCGATTACCCGGAGATCAGTTTTAAACTCAGCTTTCCACCTGAAGCAAATATGTTTAAAGATGGTGCAGCCATTGAATGTTTTATTTCGGGTGAAGAACCGGTGAAAGGGGTATTGATGAATTTAGATGGCAAGACGGGTGAGTTTCGTTTGTTTGCCCCTGACTTTCCTGACTGGATTGAAGACAATGGCGTTGGCATTAAACTGGCACCTGATACAAGAACCAGCAGCATTATGAAAAAAGTGCTGAACGAACTGGAGAAGAATCAACCGTTATATAAATTATTTGAACAATTACATGGTGATGATGCAATATCTTCTGCATCAACTGCAATAAACCATTCGCAACTAAACGTCCTGAATAAACAGTTGAATGAAAGCCAGCAGCAGGCTGTTGCTGCCATTACACAAAATGAACAGATCACTATTGTACATGGCCCGCCGGGTACAGGAAAAACAACCACTTTAATTGAAGCCATTCTTCAATTAATTAAAAGTGGTGAAAAAGTTTTGGTATCTGCACCCAGCAACACAGCCGTTGATAATATCGCCAAAGGTTTAATTGAAAAGGGAGTTAAACTATTAAGGGTTGGAAATACCAGTAAAGTAGATGAAACTATTTTTTCTCACACACCTGAAGGGAAACTTTCAAACAGCAAACAGCAGAAAGAAATCAAGCAATTAAAAATAAGAGCTGAAGAATTCCGTAAAATGGCGCTGAAATACAAACGCAGTTATGGTAAAGCGGAACGGGATCAGCGGAACCTGTTATTTAAAGAAGTTAAAAACATCCGTACAGAAATAAAAAAACTGCAGGCTTATAATGAAGATAAATTATTTGAAGAAGCAGATGTAATTGCAGGCACTCCTATTGGATTGTATGATGCCCGGCTCAATCATCTCCGTTTTCAAACAATTATTATTGATGAAGCCGGGCAATGTATTGAACCATTAGCCTGGTGCATTTTTCCACTGGCAGAAAAGATTGTATTGGCTGGGGATCATTGGCAACTCCCTCCTACTGTACTAAGCATTGAAGCCGCCCGTTTAGGATTGAACCGTTCCATTTTAGAAACAGCGATTGAAAAAGTAAGTGCTGTTTTTCTGCTGAATATACAGTACAGGATGCGGGAGGTAATTGCAGGATTCAGCAGCAATTATTTTTACAACGGTCTGTTATTAACTGCATCACATTTACAGAACACCGGAATACATCTTACATTTATTGATACGGCAGGTTCTGGTTTAAACGAAGTACATGGGCCCGATGGCAGCAGCTTACAAAACAAAGGCGAGTTACAGATCGTTCAGAAACTAATCGAAACAGAATTACTTGATCTGTCAGCAACTGCATTCATCTCTCCTTACGCCGGCCAGGTTACTGCTGCTAAAGAACTATTGCCCCAACAACTCCGCATCAGCACCATCGATAGTTTTCAGGGACAGGAAAAAGAAATCATTATCGTATCACTTGTACGCAGCAATGATGAAGGAACAATTGGTTTTTTAAATGATTACCGGAGAATGAATGTAGCCATCACCCGGGCTAAAGAACAACTTTTTGTTATTGGCGACAGTGCAACAATTGGTAGCGATGCATTTTACAATTCTTTCTTAACCTACATTGAAAAGGCAGGTATGTACAGGACAGTTTGGGAATTTGAGCTGTAAAAAATCAATTGAAAGAAACTTCATGATTTCACTCATTCCATAAATTGACAACACTCATCTCAACGTATCAAATAAAACATCAATTTTGCAGCTGACTTACTGAAACCGGTTCAACTTTTGATTGCAACAGCACGTAACCGATACCTGACTAAAAAAAAAGATATATGACTACTATTCTCGACACAAAATTAATGCACCCAAGAGACCAGATTACATTAGTAATTGCAAGGATATACAGCATGGGTTTAACAACCACCAGTGGTGGAAACATTTCTGTAATTGATGATGAAAAAAATATCTGGATTACACCTTCCGGTATTGATAAGGGTTCATTAAAACCGGATGACATCATTTGTGTAAAACCTAATGGTACGGTTATCGGAAAACACAAACCTTCTTCTGAGTTTCCATTTCACCGGTCCACTTATAATATTCGCCCCGATATTAAAGCAGTGATTCATGCTCATCCACCTGCACTGGTATCCTTCAGTATTGTACGGGATATTCCCAACACCAATATCATTTACCAGGCGAAAAAAGTTTGCGGTGAAATTGGTTATGCTCCTTATGCTTTGCCCGGCAGTGAACATTTGGGTGAAAAGATTGCGGTTGAATTTGCCAAAGGATTTTCTGCTGTCATTATGGAAAATCATGGAACCGTTGTTGGCGGATGTGATTTATCGGATGCATTTCAACGTTTTGAAACATTAGAGTTTTGCGCAAGAACACAGATTTACGGAAGCCAGATTGGTAAACCCCGTTTTTTGAGCGAAGCAATGATTGCTGAACACAACACACATATGCGTCTTGAATTTCCAGAGATGAAAGAAGTTTCTCACCCAAGCCTGGAAAGAGAAAAGAGATTGGAAATATGCCAGATTGTGAAACGGGCCTGTCAGCATGGATTAATGAAAAGTTCATATGGAACTGTTTCTGCACGATGGAAAGGAAATGATTTTTTAATTACACCCAATGGAATTCCAAGATGGGATTTAAAAACAGAAGATATTGTACAGATTAAAGATGGAAAACGGGAGCCGGGGAAAGTTCCAAGCCTTACTGCTTTTCTGCACCAGCAGATTTATGCACTCCATCCCGAAGTGAATTCCATCATCCTTACACAATCACCTTACCTGATGGCTTTTGCTGTTACTGGTGTTGAAATCAATGTAAGAACCATTCCCGAAAGCTGGATATTTCTGAAAGATATGCCGCAGTTGAAATTCGGTGCACAGGACAACGGATCAAATAAAGTAGCCAAGTGCATTTCAAGAGAAAAACCTGCAGTGCTGATTCAAAATGAATGTGTGGTGGTGGTTGGCGACAAGCTGTTGCAAACATTTGATTATTTAGAAGTGGCAGAATTCAGTGCTAAATCTATTGTGATGGCATCTTCTTTAGGGCAAATGGTACCTATTAACGATGAACAAACTGAAGAACTGCGCAAGGCGTTTATTCACTAGAAAAAATAAGGAAGCGATTTTACTATAACATTAAATAAGAAACCAATCATGTTTTTTGAAAGAAATCATGATTGGTTTTATTTATAATATTCACTCCATACAATCGTTTTACCTGTTTTTGCAGATTGCTTTGCTGCTTCCAGTATTTTCATTACAATTTCATTATTTAAAGAAGATGAAAGATCATAACTGCCCGCTTTGATCTTACCTTTTATTACATTGGCAAAATATACAAACGGATCGTCCCGGTCGGCCGGTAATTTTTCAGCTATTACTGATTGGGGTTGTGCTTTCTCATTTTCCTTTAACAGCATGTTTGTACCGTCTTTACAAAAAACAAATCCATTTTTTCCATATACTTCCATGTCTTTGCGGCTGTATGGCCAGTTCCAGGATGCCTGGATAATTACCTGTGCTTTTTTATAGGTTAAAATAATGGTTGCTTCATCCTCTACTTTTGGATAAAGCTCAGGTTTGAGATGTTGTGTAATCGCTGTTACGGTTTCAGGTGTTGCTCCCTTCATCATCCATGTACTGATATTTGCACCATAGCAACCAAAATCGGTTAATGCACCTCCCCCGTTTAAAACAGGATCAGTAAGCCATTCAAGAAATTCAGGATTGCAACCAATTTCGATGGGGCCTTGATGACCTGTATGAAAAACAATCTTCACAATATCACCCACCTGTTGTTTTTCATTTACGATCTCATACGCTTTGGCATTACTTCCATACCAGGTTGTTTCATAATTAGTGAGTAAATGGATGTTGTGTTTCTTCGCCAGTGAAAGCATCTTCCCTGCATGATCCATACTTACTGCCAATGGTTTTTCAACCATTACGTGAATACCACGTGGCGCACAATACTCTACTACTTTTAAGTGATCGTAAATGGTATTAAAGGCAAGTACGGCATCAGGCTTTGTTTGTTCAATCATTTCTTCCATAGAGCCATACACAAGATTCATATTGTAACCATGCTGTTTTGAATAAGCTTCCGCTAATTTCCGGTTGGGCTCAGCAATGCCAACAATTTCTATATCGCCCCTGTTCTCCCTGCCAAGTATCCAATGCACATGTGTATGCACTAATCCAACAATACCAATCCGTAAAGGCTTTTGACGAACAGTATCTTTTTGGGCAAGGGCCTGAACAGCTATGTATAACAGCATAACAATTGCTAAAAACAACCTTTGAATCATGGGATGATTTTCAACAAATATATATGATCAAAATTGCAAACTAAGCGACTTATCAACGATAATTGTTACACCTCTCTGTGAATAAAAAATATCATTAACAATCCTGCTTCCACAAGTTAGCCTCTTTCAAATGTGTGAATGATGCAATTTATTTCAATAATTGTATAAGATTAATCTCTTGTTACAACCAACCTTTGGGTTGATAAAAAATCATTTCTCCTGATTCAATAAACCATTTTACCTATGCCTTTTATCACTTCAACACAGAATAACAGTGAGCCTGTAAATATTTACTATGAAGATTCCCTGTTTGGCAAACCGGTTGTATTTATTCATGGCTGGCCTCTTAGCGGATCCATGTGGGAATATCAACTAACTCAATTGCCTCAACAGGGTTTACGTTGCATTACGTACGACAGAAGAGGCTTCGGGAAATCTGACAGACCTTTTACCGGTTATGACTATAACACTCTGGCAGGTGATTTAAAAGCATTACTCGATCGTTTAAATCTTACCGATGTTACACTCGTTGGGTTTTCAATGGGTGGTGGAGAAATTGCCAAATACTTTTCTTTATATGATGGAGAAAGAGTTGCAAAAGTTGTGCTGATCAGTGCCGTAGTTCCCTACATGCTTCAAACTTCAACTAATCCAGATGGAGTACCGCAGGGAGAATTTGATAAAATGGCAAAGGCAATGATTGACGACAGACCATCTTTTCTCGAAGAATTTAATAAAGCTTTTTATGGAGCAGGGCTGGCTCATCATCCTGTTTCAGAGGCTTATCTAACCAGTAGTTTAATCAAGGCAATGGATGCATCACCCATCGCAACATTAGAATGTGCAAAATCATTTTCATCTACTGATTTCAGGCTGGATGTTATAAAGATAAATGTTCCCACACTTATTATACACGGCGATAAAGACCAAACTGTTCCAATCAAAGCAACCGGTGAACAATCGGCCAAACTGATTGAAGGGGCAGTATTCAAAGTATATGAAGGTGCTCCTCATGGCCTGTGGTTTACCGAAAAAGAAAAACTTAATCAGGACCTGATTGATTTTATTTAATCAGTAGCTAAGCTTTACTTCTTCTTACAAACGGCAAAAAAATAAATGCTGCTGTGAAATGCACAGCAGCATTTATTTCTGTTTCATTACATTTATGAAATGGAACAAGCTTATATCATTGCCCGCCTCAAAGAAATTACAGTCCCCGAATTACTGGATGCACTTGCTGAAGCAAATGCCGGCAAACGGGTAGATATTTATGAACACCTGGAACCGGATTTGATTGATAAACTGACTGATACCATTTATGAATTTATTGATGCGGTTAAGCTGATAAAAAACTAATTAACCATTCCTCAAACGATAATGAAAAAAAATATATTCTATGACTGATCATATAAACATTCTGAAAACTGAAATCCTGTCAGACAACTGGTATGTACTGAAAAAAATCACTTACGAGTATATAAAAAAAGATGGCAGTTGTCAGGTACAGAACAGGGAAGCATACGATCGTGGAAACGGAGCCACTATTTTACTGTACAATAAAGAACTGCAAACAGTTATTCTAACCCGTCAATTCAGGTTGCCAACTTTTATTAATGGAAACGATTCAGGAATGCTGATTGAAGCATGTGCCGGTTTATTAGACAAAGACAACCCGGAAGATTGCATCCGCAGAGAAACAGAAGAAGAAACCGGTTATAAGATTACGCATGTACAAAAAATATTTGAAGCTTATATGTCGCCGGGTTCTGTAACCGAAATACTTTATTTCTTTGTTGCAGAATATCATCATTCAATGAAAGTTCATGAAGGCGGTGGTATTGAACATGAACAGGAAAATATTGAAGTACTGGAACTCCCTGTTGCAAAAGCAATAGACATGATCAGCACAGGTGAAATTAAAGATGGTAAAACAATTATGCTGCTTCAATATATTAAGCTGCATAACCTGTTATAATTACCCCCGGGAAAAAAGGATGATCAATATCAGACCGGCACAAAGATTCAGAATCAACTTTTACAATTACTTTTGATAACAGTATATAACAATACTGCTCAACGACAACATGTTTAACGCTGCAGGAGATTTCCGGTATTCCGCAGCACATCATCCACTAAAAAAAGTATAAAATGAAAAACTTAACATTGCTCATGATGGCAGCTTTCACTTTGTTTTTTGTTACTGCTATTGCACAGGACTCTTCACTGCATAAAGAAAAAATGAAAATGAAGATGGAACAGACAAAATACATCTGCCCCATGCATGCTGATGTTATAAGTGATCAACCTGGCAAATGTTCCAAATGCGGTATGGACCTGAAGAAGAAAGAAATAAAAGCTTATTCCTGCCCCATGCATGCTGATGTTACCAGCGACAATCCGGGCAAATGTTCCAAATGTGGTATGGAACTGAAGAAGAAAGAAATAAAAGTTTACTCCTGCCCCATGCATGCTGATGTTACCAGTAACAAGCCGGGCAGCTGTTCCAAATGCGGGATGGATTTGAAAGAAAAGAAAAAAGACTGAATGGTTAAACTGGAATTTTCCGGCTTATCAAAATATGGAGCAACATTTTATTGAAGTCTGCTGTAAAATGAGAACCTGAGATTAATGTAACGTGTACGAATAATAGTGATATTTTAGCAACGATCTCATCAACGAATCATGTAAACACATGCACAAGAAAAAAGTACTCAGCTTTGGAGAATTGTTATTCCGCATTTCACCGGCATCTAATGAAGACATAGCGGATAAGAATCCCATGCAATTATATATTGGTGGGGCGGAAGCAAATGTTGCAACTGCTCTTGCAGGCTGGAATGTGCCGGTAAAATATTTCACTGTACTGCCCGATAATTTTATGAGCCGGCATGTAATTGATTATTTAGAATACAAAGGAATTTATACTTCCTCGATTTTATTTTCCGGCAACCGTGTAGGTGTGTATTATCTTGAACGGGGTGCCGATCTGAAAGGAAAAATGGTGTACGACCGTGATCACTCTTCTTTTTCAGAATTGAAAAGAGGAATGGTTGACTGGGATAAAGTGCTGAGAGATGTGGAATGGTTCAACTTAACAGCCATCAGTCCCGCATTGAATGAGAACGTTGCCGGTGTTTGCCTGGAAGTATTGGAAGCAGCTTCACGGAAAAATATTATGATTTCAATGGATTTGAATTACCGTGCCCGTTTATGGAAATATGGAAAAAATCCTGTTGACATTATGCCAAAGCTCGCTGCTCATTGTGATGTGCTGATGGGAAATATCTGGAGTGCAAACAGTTTGCTGGGCACAAAAATTGACGAACAGATTCACGAAAAAAAAAGTAAACAGGCATATCTCGATCATGCCCAGGCAACATCCCAGGAAATGATACAGATGTTCCCGAAATGTAAAGTAGCTGCCAATACATTTCGTTTTGACGGAGAAGACAACCACATCAATTACTACACAGCCTTATTCATGAATGGAAAACAATACCACTCTCCCGAATTCTCCTGCCAGGGAGTAATGGACAGAAGTGGTAGTGGTGATTGTTTTATGGCCGGTCTTATTTATGGACTTTATCATCAGCAGGAACCACAGGAAATACTCGATTATGCAACTGCCGCAGCCTTTGGAAAACTCCAGGAAAAAGGTGATGCAACAGGGCAGGATGTGTTTACTGTAAAAAAAATAAAAAATGATGCTGAAGATTAATTCATTTTTTTTTCCGAAAATTATGAAATAATAAAAAGAGCGATTATCTTTCTATATCGATTACAATTACCTCTGTTTATTCCACCCCCTGTAACGTTCGTGCAATTTTGATTACCCTATTCAATGCAGTTGAAATTGTTTTTAATTATCTGTTGTAAAACAGATTTTATTTATAAACCAAAATAACCAGCTATGCGTAAACCAGTTCTACTGGTGGCAATCACTGTAATTGCCATCTTCCTTATTAATTCCTGTAACAACCAGCCGGCCGAACAAAAAGAAACAGCCGCTGCACCCAGTGCTGAAGACAAATTGAAAGAAGGTGAACGCCTTGTTGCCACTCTCGATTGCGAAATCTGTCATTCGCCCAAACGTATGGGCCCGAAAGGTCCTGAAGTGATCTCTGAACTTCGTTTTGGCGGTCATCAGGCAGGTACAGTGCTCCCTCCTTACGATGAAAAAACAGTAAAAGCAGGATGGGCATTATTTGCACCTGATTTCACTACTATCATTGGTCCATGGGGACAATCCTATGCCGGCAATATCAGCAGCGATTCCACCGGTATTGGCATGTGGACAGAAGAACAATTCAAAAAGGTTCTACGGGAAGGAAAGTTTAAAGGACTAGATAATACAAGACCTATATTACCTCCAATGCCTTGGGAAGCATATAAAAATTTAACCGATGAGGAAATAAGTAAAATATTTGCATTCCTCAAAGCAAGCAAACCGGTTAAGAATGTTGTACCCGAAGCAAAGATCAATCCTCCCCCAAAAATGTAATTTTTTAAAACAAACCGAATACAAAAACGGGATTGCTTTCAGCAATCCCGTTTTTGTATCATCATTACAGAATTTATTTCATCAAATCTTTTGTTGCTTCCATAATTGGATGCCTGTCGATGTATTGCGCAATAAAATCAACTTTACCCGCATCACTAAAGTGAGTTGCATTATGTGCCCAGAATGTAATGCTTTTGCCATTCTTATATTTTGCATCAACTCTATGCCACGACAGCATCCATTTCCCGGTTTGAGCTATGCCGTTAGGGCTTTGATTTGCCTTAATGGGTAACCAGATTTCTTCAGAAAACTTTAATGTTTCCAGTAATTTCCATCTGCCCTTATAATAATCTGTAATGGCCTTTTTCCCTATGAGGGTATCACCCCCACTGAAATTCATCCGGGCATTATCATCAAAATTGGCAGTCATTGCATCAGCATCGCCTTTGGAAAAATTTTCCCAGATGGCTTTGGAACTTGCATTGAGTTCATCGCCCAGTAATTCAACGGGGGCTTTTGTTGTGGAAGCAGTGTCAGTACCTGAAGTAGTGGCATCAGTCGTTTTGCTTTCGTTGTTGCACGCAGTAAACAGGAATGCAAGCAATAGAACCATAAAGATTTTTTTCATGTTTTTTGTTTTAAAGTGAGTAAATAAAAAGGTACTTCAGCTATTCAGGGGGAAGGATGGCATGGATTAACCGGTGCGGAGAATATTATTCAATGTAGGAACAATATTGAAACATTGCAAATGCGGTTTTTAACAATTAAATTGATTTTTCACCTGATTCGGTTTACTGTTATATATTTATAGGTCATGTAAAATTAGTAACCCCTGCTTTTAAATGTCTTGAACCACAATGGAACGGATCAGATCGCAATACAATCGCTTAGCTGCAATCATTTTTGTTCTGTTAATTATTGCTGCCCACATGCTGGCTCCGGATAATTACAACTTTGTGAGGCATACAATCAGCGATTTAGGGTCGCAGGGGTACGAATACAAAGCAGTTATGCAAACGGGCTTTATCCTGTTTGGGTTAGTTCTGATGATGGGTATCAGTTTAAATGAAATCAACCTGCGTACATTACCTCTTTTAATTTATGGTTTGTTTGTTACATTGTCAGGGGTTTTCTGCTCTAAACCAATATTAAATAGTGAGCCCTTCATGTCATCAGAAATGCAATCGATCCTGCATCCAATTTTTGCACAGGCAGCTGGTCTTGCTTTCAGTATTGGTATTTTAGTGCAGCTGTTTTATGCAGAAAATAAAAAACAAAAAATAATCCATTTTCTTTTTTTCGCAGCGGTCATTGGTCTTTCTGTTGCATTTGGTTTAAATCATGAGTTCCCGGGTATTATTCAACGGGTTTTGTATTTTGTGAGTTTGATATGGCTGGCGGTGTTTTATAAGCCTTGAGAAAAAGTAATGAGTAATGAATAAATTGGTTTGATATAAATAAAAAGGCCGGCATCACTGCCAGCCTTTCCTTTTCAAACTTTTTATCTTTTACTGCCCTGCTGGTTTCAACATCAGTGCCTGTATCTGTTTCATTGTATTTTCCATACCGCTTGCACTGCCGTCTAAGAAAATCACATTTCCTTTTCCGTACTCTGCAAAATTCTTCACAGCTTCTGTCCACATACTAAAGAGAATAACATTGGTATCAAGATTGGCCTGCTTCATTTGCTCAGCAGCTTCCGTCATACCCTTGGCTACTTCCTGGCGGAAGAGAGCGACACCCTGTCCACGCAAACGGGCAGCTTCACGTTCTGCTTCAGCAGCAATTTTAATGGCATTACCTTCTGCCTCTGCACCTTTCGTTTTGGTGATAAGCAAAGCCTGACCTTCATTTTCCGCAGCAGCTTTTAAGTTGTTACTTGCCACAACCCGGCTCATACTTTCCATGATCTGCTGATCGAAAGTGATATCATTGATCTGCAAATCCTGCAGGTGATAACCCCATTCTTCCAGTGAATGATCAATCTGTTCTTTTACATATTCCACAATTTCACGACGGGCCGTTAAGATTTCTGCCTGGCGCTTGGTTGCCACAAATGCACGGATCGAACCTTCTACAGTACGAATCAACGCCTGCATCAGGTCTTTATCGCTGATGAATTTGAAGGCTACACGTTTAATGGTCTCTTCATCATGATTCTGAACAGAATAAAGCAACATACTTTTAAAATACACATTCGCCTGGTCAACAGTTACCGCTTGGAATTCCAGTTCCACGCTGCGGTTCTGAATACTGATCCGCTTATAAATCTGCTCCAGCACCGGAACTTTAAATCCCAAACCCGGACGGAGAATCCGTCTGTACTTTCCAAATAGCGTAATAACGGCAATGGTTCCCTGGTTAACTGTTACCAATCCGCTGAAAATGATAAACAGGAGAACGAGAACCCACCAATAACTGATAAGTAATGGCATAATTAAAATTTGTGCCAAAGTAAATCATTCCATTTGATAAATGGAAAGAAACTCTGGTTCAGGTTCGTTAATTTTATAGAAACAACACTGCTATGAATAAGAGTAAAAAAATCTGGATCGGTATCTTATCCTTCCTTCCGCTTCTTTTCTCTGCTATTTTACTTATTTACATGTTTACCGCTTTTTTGCCCGCCATATTTGAGCTGGATCGGCACGGAAACGATGACATTGCTCCGGCATTATTTTTCAGTCGCTTTATGCCGTTTATATTACTGTGTATTTTCCTTGGCATACTTCACCTCTGCTTAATGATCTACTTTATTATTAATGCCATCAATAATACAAGAGTAAAAAGTGAAGAACGCATCATCTGGGTATTGGTATTCATCTTTACCAGCAGTATCGGGTTTCCTATTTACTGGGGTATCCGCATCTGGCCGGAAGAGAAACCTGAAAGTAATTTTGTGAAGATGTAAGAAAAAAATACCTACGGTCAGTATTCAGCGTATTGTTATTCCTTTACTTTGCCTTAAACGAACACAAATGAAAACTACACTGCTCACTTTTATTCTGTCTGTTTTTTTTATTCTGGATAGCCCTGCACTCAGCAATGCTGCATCCATTTCATTACCTATTGTAAAAGAAACAACTGTTGAACCGGTTACAAAAAAAGAAAAGGCACAATCCTTCAAAAGCATCCGTCAATCTGCTGAAAAAAAACTGGGCAGAAAATTAAAACTGAGTGAACGGATTGCTTTGAGGTATTACACACATATCCCCGGTTATGATAATGATTACAAACGCCGGGCAAACAATCAGGCTTTAACAGGTTTTGTATTGGGAATATGTGCCCTTGTTCTGTTCCCGCTTCTTGCCATACCGGGGTTCATTCTTTCAAACGCAGCATTAACCAAGGAAAAACTTGACCCGGGTATTTTAGAAGGTGGAAACAGAGGACTTGCAAAAGCAGGACAGATATTAAGTATCATCGGCTTTCTTTATATCATATTAATAGTAGTGTATATTATAGCAATCATAAATACCAGTTTCTTCTGGTTTTAAGATCTCTCTTGCCATACCTGCACCAGTTGCACCAGCATGTTGGCGCTCTGCTCCATGTCTTCCACTCCGATCCATTCGTGTTTGGAATGAATCGCCTGCATACCCGTAAATAAATTGGGACAGGGCAAACCCAGATAGCTGAAACGGCTTCCATCTGTTCCGCCACGGATAGGGTCTTTTACAACCGTTAAGCCACATCGCTTGTATGCTTCTATTGCGTTATTTACAATGGATGGATGCTGATCCAGCACTTCTTTCATGTTGCGGTATTGTTCTTTCACCACAAATTCCATGGTACAGTTGGGGTATTGTTTCAGCACTTCTTCTGCAATACTTTTTAATCTTGCTTCATGCTGTAACAAACCGGCAACTGTAAAATCTCTTACAATAAATTCGATGGTTGCTTTTTCAGCAATTCCATTCAATGCAACAGGGTGTACAAAACCTTCACGCTTTTCTGTTGTTTCGGGGCTCCATTCTGTTTTTGGAAGTGCTGCCAGTATTTCTCCGGCAATTTTCAATGCATTCACCATAATTCCTTTTGCATAACCCGGATGTACAATTACTCCATGCACAATAATCTTTACTGCATCGGCACTGAAAGTCTCATCTTCAAGTGTTCCCAGTTCGCCACCATCCAGTGTATAACCAACTGTTGCGCCCAGTTTTTTTAAATCGGCTTTATCTGTTCCTTTCCCTACTTCTTCATCGGGGGTAAATAATAATTTAATTTCTCCGTGTTTTACTTCGGGATGATGCAGGAGGTAATTCGTCATACTCATGATAATGGCAACACCTGCTTTATCATCGCCACCAAGCAATGTAGTTCCGCTTGCTGTGATGATGTCTTTCCCGATATGCTGCTTGAGGTATGCATATTTAGTTGTACTGATGATTTGCGTTGAATCATCGGGCAATACAATATCGGCCCCGCTATAATTTTTATGCAGAATGGGTTTTACATTACTGCCGCTGCAATCGGGAGCAGTATCTACATGACTGCAGAAACAAACAACCGGAACCTGTTTGTTACTGTTTGAAGGAATTATGCCATACACATATCCAAACTCATCCACATGAGCATCACTAATACCCATCGAAAATAATTCAGCTACCAGTATTTTTGAAAGGTCTTTCTGCTTTTCTGTTGTAGGTGAAGCATTGGAATTGGGGTCACTCTGGGTATCAATCTGCACATAACGCATCAAACGATCTGCTGTTCCATAGTTGTTTTGTAAAACCATACGCTTATTTTTGAGGATGTAAAGTAAAAGAGTTCCGGGCTCTTACCAAAATCAACTGTATGCAATCTACTGCTATCATTAAAAAAGGCTGGCTCAGAGTTCTTCTGTTCCTTATTGCGTATTTTCTTGTAACCGTTTTTGGTGCAACAATGGTTGGAATTATTGCAGCTTTTGCATTTCCCAATCCCGGAGAACTGAACCTGTTTTACACAACTATTCTTCTTAGTTTTTTTGTTGGCTTATTCCTTGTTTTTTTCTTCAGAAAAACATTCGACAGACAGAGTTTCATCAGTCTTGGTTTTGCATGGAAGGGTTTTGGGAAAGAAAGAGCATCAGGTTTTATTACAGGCATTCTATTGATAAGTGTAATGGCAACTGTTTTATGGTTGATGAAATTGTTACAATGGTTTACAGTTGATCCTGATATGCAGGGCATGCTCCTTGTGGTTGGTTTGCTCATCATTATTGCAGTTGGCGAAGAACTGGTGTTTCGTGGGTATATTCTCAACAACCTCATGCAATCCATGCCAAAAGAAGCAGCACTGGTTCTGTCTGCTATTTTATTTGCAGTGTTTCATTCACTCAATCCAAACTTCAACCTCATTGCATTTATCAATATTTTCCTGGCGGGTATTTTACTCGGCATCAATTATATATACACAAAAAATTTATGGTTTGCTATCTTTTTTCATTTCAGCTGGAATTTCTTCCAGGGACCTGTACTTGGATTCCAGGTAAGTGGTATTGAGTTGCCAGCATTATTACAGCAAAACATCAAGGGTTCTGTTTTAATAACCGGCGGGCAATTTGGTTTGGAAGCATCCTGGCTTGCAACCTTTGCCATGAGTATTACCGTTATCATCCTTTATATCATCTTTCAGAAAAAGTATAACCCAACACATGTTGAATAATTTCTTTTGAATCATGGCTAAAGCCTGTACCTCATTTCTTACAAATCCTAACCTATAGGTCAGGGTTATGTTTTTTGTTTTAACTCATTCACGAATAACACCTTTATTTAAGCCGGGTTTTAAGTTGAGGAAACAATACAAACCGAATCCGGTTTTACATCTGACATTGAATCATGGCTAAAGCCTTTAATCATTTTTCACATAACCCTAACCTAAAGGTCAGGGTTATGTTTTTTCAATTCCAACTCATCCACACAATATCTATTTTATTTAACCCCGGCTTTTAAGTCGGGGGAAATAATACAAAACGAATTGGCTTTAGCCTTGACATAAAACTTCTTTTATTTTAAGTACCTGTGTCCTCTGTTGAATAATAGTTTCCTGTTTACTTGTTATTACTGAACAGATTCTCTAATTTTCTATTTCATCAAAACCAACCTCAAATGAAGAAGATTCTGATTGGCGGCCTTGTAGGCGGCATTTTATTATTTGCATGGCAAACCGTATCATGGACAGTAGCTAATCTTCATGAAAAAGGACAGCAGTATACAGTTAAGCAGGACAGTATTTTAACTTTTCTCAACAACAGTGGTCTTGCTGAAGGTTCATATTATTTACCCAATTCAGCTCCAGGTACATCTATGGATGAAATGCAGAAGCAAATGGATGCCGCAATGGGCAAACCATGGGCCATGATCCGTTATTATAAAACAATGGATATGAATATGGGTATGAATATGGCAAGAGGTGCCATTTCAAATATTATCATTGTGTGTTTACTCTGCTGGCTTTTTGCAAAATTCAGTGCAGGAAGTTTCAGCACATATTTAATTGCAAGTATTGCAGTTGGTATTATCTGTTTTACCAACGGAGCTTATACAGGCCATATATGGTACCCGCTGCACGACATCAATGCACACTTCATTGATGCACTTGTTTCTTGGGGATTAGTAGGTGTTTGGCTGGGTTGGTGGATGCCAAGAAAGTAATAGATAGTCATTAGCCTGTAGTTGTTAGTAATAAAAACAAAAAGTCCACAGTTGAATTAAATTCAACTGTGGACTTTTACTATCAACTAAAGACTAATAACTATCGGCTATTTTTATGGCATAATGATCAACCCTTTCGAATCAATCTCTACCATTTCAATATCAAATACAAGTTCTTTTCCTGCGAGTGAATGATTGGCATCGAGTATAACTACTTCTTCTGCCACTTCAATAATGGTAACAGGAAATTGCTGACCGGCACTGTTATTCATCATTAACTGCATACCAACTTGAGGAGCCATATCATCGGGGAAGTTTGAACGGGGAAAATCAATCACCATCTGATCATTGCGTTCACCATACGCTTCATGTGGTGGAATATTGATTGTTTTCTTATCACCAATGGTCATACCTACCACTGCGTCATCAAAACCTTTGATCATCATACCTGCACCCACTTCAAATTCAAGTGGTTCACGGCCGCTACTCGAATCAAACTGCTCGCCACTTGTTAACTTACCGGTGTAATGCACACGTACGGTATCACCTTTTTTTGCCTGTTGCATAAACGTTTAAATTTCGTGCAATTTAATGCCAAATACAGCCCCTGCCAATAATTTTTTTACCCAAAACATTTCTGCAACTTTGACCTTATAATCAGATAAGAAATGAAACAATTCCTTCTTTTTCCGGCATTGCTTATTTCCTTTCTCTGCAAGGCCCAGGTTCAACGTGAAACCGCTGGTTATACCCGTGGAAATATTAAAAACCACGGGCTGCAAACCGGTGCTGAAAACATGACTCAATATCTTTCCTTACTGAAAGGGAAAGGAGTTGCCATTTTTGCCAATCAAACTTCAACAGTTGGCAAAACACATTTGGTTGATACCCTGCTGAAACTGGGTGTTAACATCAAGGTAATCTTTGGGCCTGAACATGGGTTCCGTGGCATAGCCGATGCCGGTGAAAAGATTGGCAACTATACCGATCAGCAAACCGGAGTTCCTGTCATTTCATTATACGGCAGTAAACATAAGCCTTCGAAAGAAGATTTGACAGGTGTTGATATAATGATCTTTGATATACAGGATGTGGGTGTGAGGTTTTACACATTTATTTCTTCACTGCAATATTATATGGAAGCTGCAATGGAAAATGGCAAACATTTAATTGTACTTGATCGTCCAAATCCAAATACACATTATGTGGATGGTCCTGTATTGGAACCTGCTTACAAATCATTTGTTGGTATGCAGGCCGTACCCATTGTATATGGCATGACTATTGGCGAATATGCACAAATGATTTATGGCGAAAACTGGTATGATAAGAATGCCTATAAATGGAGTGGCGATAAAGGTGATTTTGAAATAACTGTTGTGCCCTGTAATAATTATTCGCACACAACGAAGTATGAATTGCCGGTGAAGCCTTCACCGAACTTACCAAACAATCAATCCATCTATCTCTACCCTTCCACCTGTTTCTTTGAAGGCACTGTGCTGAGTGAAGGAAGGGGAACAACCAAACAGTTTCAAATTTTTGGTCATCCGTCATTACCAAAAACATTGATTTCTTTTACACCCCGCAGTATGGATGGTGCCAAAACACCCAAGCTGCAGGATCAATTATGTTATGGCTGGGATCTCAGCGGAACAAATGAAGACGTATTGAAAAAAGTGAATGGAAAGGTTCAATTGAAATGGTTAAGGGAAGCCTACAAATTATTTCCGGATAAAAATACTTTTTTCATTTTACCGAAAAGCGGTAAAGCAGAAGATTGTTTTTTCAACAAACTCGCCGGCAACAGTACATTAATGCAGCAATTGAAGGATGGGAAGAGTGAGGAAGAAATCAGGAAAAGCTGGGAGCCGGCATTGAGTAACTTCAAAAAAATCCGTAAAAAATATTTATTGTATAAAGATTTTGAATAGTGTTAAAAGGTATGCCATACTTTGAACGTATGGCATACCTGACTATGAAAGACTTTGAATAATTACAGTAACTGTAATTGAGCTGCCGTTTTAATTAATGAAGCTGTATTTTTTACGTCAAATTTTGCCAGCAGATTTTTTCTGTGTGTATCAACAGTTGATGTGCTGATAAACAGTTTTTGTGCAATTTCTGCATTGGTCATTCCTTCTGCAATCAGTTCCAGCACTTCTTTTTCACGACGGGTGATGACAGGTACATCCGATGCGGCATATTTTCGTAAAGAAGAAGCTGCTTCATCACTTAAATAAGTATTACCCTTAGCAACGGCTTCAATCGCTTCCATCAATTCTTCCTGTGAAGCATTTTTCAATACATAACCCGATGCCCCATTGTCCATCATCTTTTGAATAAAACTCTGCTGATTGAACGTACTGAGACCAATTATAAATACTGAAGGATATTTTTCTTTTACTTCTTTACACAATTCAATACCACTTTTGCCAGGCATGTTTATATCCATTAAAATAATATCAGGTAATTGCTGCTGCAAAAAAGCAAGACAGGAATCAGCATTAGATGCATGACCAATCAACTCAACATTTTTTTCATTCTGCAGCAAAGAACGGATGCCTTCCACCACCATATAATGATCGTCCGTTATAAAAACTTTTATCTTCGTCATACCGTAAGTTCAATTAATACCGAAGTTCCTTTTCCAGCCCCTGAATTTACATCTAATTTTCCTTTTAAGAAATCTACACGGTTCTGAATATTTGTCCAGCCAATTCCTTTTGATTGATTCAGTATTGCAGTATCAAACCCTTTTCCATCATCTTCAACGGTAACAGAAATTTGATTTCCTGATTTTGTTATCTGTACAATGGCAGCTTTAGCACCCGCATGCTTCATCGTATTATTAATAAGCTCCTGCACAATACGGTAAATTGTGATCGCTGTAGTTTGGTTAATTTCCTGTCCTTCCAATCCAATAGACTGGTAAGTTATACCTAAGGCTCCTGTTTGATTGATATCATTACAGAAATCTTTTAATGCAGTATCCAATCCAAACTTCACCAGCGCTTCAGGCATCATATTGTGTGCCACTCTGCGCATTTCTTTAATGGAACTGTCCAGCATATCCATGCTGCGTTCAAAAGCCTGAGCATTGTCAGGTGTCATGATCAGATTTCCTTTCATGGTATTGAATGAATATTTAATTCCTGATAACATTCCTCCCAGTCCATCGTGCAAATCTTTTGCCAAACGGGTTCTTTCCTGCTCTTCACCTTTTAATACAGCTTCAGTGGCTGTCAGTTGCTGTTGGGTTTCCAGTTCACTGATACGTTGCTGCTGTAGTTTTTGCTTTTGCTTGTATGTGCGGAAACCGAGAAGTGAAATCAACAGCAATGAAGCCAATCCTCCGATAAGAATGTAGTTGAAAATATTTTTCTGTTTGATGGACAATTGCTGAACTTTCTTCTCTGCCTCCAGTTGTTTTATCTGTGCTTCTTTCTTTTGTGTTTCATATTTTTTTTCCAGGTTGGCAGAATTCTCCGACAATACATCTTTTATCATTGCCTCTAAAATTACAGTGCTTTCCTGGTCATATTTTGCTCCTTTATCTACATCATTTTCAGCATAAGCAATAACTGAAAGAACTCTCAAAACCGAAGACTCTTCCCGCTTGAATTTGTTTTTCCTGTCACTCACTAAGGCCTGCTCTGCAAACTCTTTTGCTTTAACAAAGTTTCTATCCTGCAAATAACAAATAGCCAATGCCCTGAGTATAGTAGCTTCACCATCAAGGGAGCCAATCTGTCTGTATAAAATTAAACTTCGTTCAGCATATTTTTTCAATTGCACATAATCACCTTTTTTGAGAAATATTCCTGCCAGGTTTTGTAATGCAGTTGCTTCAAACCGCACATCTTTCAACTCCACAGCAATTTGCAATGCTTCCTTAATCAACTCCTCCGTTTTTTCCAAATTGCCTTTTTCAGTATAGCTCAATGATAAATTAATAAGTGACTGGGCAAGAAAACTTTTCATTTTTAAATCCCTGCTTTGCTGTACAGCTTTCTCTCCAAATACAATCGCTTTATCATACTCGGTACGGGCATTGTACAATACCTGCAGCGCATCATTCATCTGCACTTCTATCCGTTTATTTCCTTTTTTTTCCATGATGATCCTGCCTTCAAGGCAATAGGCAATGGCCTTTTCAAAATCAGATTTATCCCTGTATACAATACCAATATTAAACAAGGAAATACCAATGCTCAATGAATCATTCAATTCCCTGGCAACGATCAGTGCCTGCTCGTTAAAATAAAGCATGGAATCGAAGTTTCCCTGAACCATGAATGTATTGCTGATATATGTAAGTGCTTTATAATAGCCCTTCCTGTCGTTAATTTTCAGGCTTAATGCGATTGCTTCCCGGTAATACTGTTTGGCTGTTTCCGGCTGATTATTCTCATAACCATCACCAATGCTCACATATAACTGAACCTTTGCAGTGTCTTCTTTTGCAGCAGGCAATAGTTTTAATAAGCTGTCAGAAACAGCTGTCTGTGCATCAACTGCTAATGAACATAGAATATATAAGCTGATAAATAATAAGTTCTTTCTCATACAGTAAAATAATCCTTTACTCCCGAATTACAAATAAAACCAATTGGCCAACAAGTATCCTCCCCTTTTTCCATGATTTTTTCAGAACTGAACTGCAATAAGAACCGGAAAATTCAAAGGTTAGTTAACCTGCAATAATGAAGAAGCTGCTGTGTTGCTAAACAGTACGGAACACAAAACCAATCAATAAAATCATTGCTGAATACCCTCTTTGCAGTATTAATTTCTTTCTTCTTTTTTAAATCTCACTCTTTTAGGGGATTGCCCTGTATTTAATTTTTTTTCATTTTTACAAAGAAGTATCTTACTGTTTCAGCCGGGAAACCGGTTTGTAATAACTTCACAAACTAAAACCAAATACATGAAATGAGCCATAAAAATTATCGGGCAATTTATACCAACCAGCGGTGATAATTTTTATGGCGAATAACATGTGACAAACAATAAAATAAAAATAAACACATGAAACAAAAACTCATCCTGCTTGCAGCAATTTGTGTAACCATTTACAGCTGTTCAGGCGGATTCAGCAAGGGCGTAAAGAAAGATATGTCTACAGGTTTATCTGCCAGCTATAATGGATTTGCCCTGGAAGATATTTACTTAACTGACACAAAAGGAGCCCGTCTCAGCGATAATAAGATTGCAATGGGATCACCATTGGCTGTTGTGGCAACAGGTGTTGATAATTTTGTAGAGAAGAACGGAAGAGTGTATCCGGGCTGTACCATTATTCTTACAGACAAAGCAGGAAAAGAAGTGCTGAACCTGCCCGATGCATTTGCTGATATGAAAGATGGCTATACTGCTGCCGAAGCAAAAGTTCTCCAGGCCAGTCTTAATACAGGCAGCCCGATGGTTGTGGGAGAAACCTATCATTTAAGTGTTCGCTTTTACGACAAGAATAAAAAAGAAAGTGAAATTGTTTCCAGTGTGGATCTGCTGATGAAAGAATAACTATAACATACAGCACATAATCAACTTAACATTCTGCCATGAGAAAATTTGCATTCTTATTGCTGTTGTTCTGCTGTTGCAGCACAGCCTTTTCACAGGAAGCAGAACATACTTCAGCCCCAACCAATCTTAGTGGAGAAAATACACAGCTGAGTATTGATGTACTGTACAATAATCCCAAAGCAATTATTGTAGTTATTCCGCTTGATGAAACAAAAAAACTATTGAAGTATCCGGTAGGCGTGTGGAATAACGGTGTAAACTGTTACATCTTTAATGAAGACAGAAGCCCGATGATAGCAGGAATCAAATTCAAAGTGATTTATTCTCTTAAACCCGATTCAGCCAATTTTTTATTCCATGCCGTTGATAAAACATTAAAAGCTGATGTGGCTTACATTGACAGACCGGTGTTGAATAATAATCCAAACGCAGTGATACTTGCTTCCATGTCTGAAAGCCCATCGGGTGTTTATAACAGATCTGAAATTGCTTTTAAGTATGATGAGCAGGAAAAAAAATGGTTTGTATATAACATTAACAAAACACCTATTCCAAGAGATCTCGGCATTTACATCATTGTTCAAAAACCAGCGGCTGTTAAAACTAAAGTGCAGATAACAAAAGATACGCCGCAGCAGGTGTTACGACCAATCTTAAAAAACGATTCACTTGTATCAAACGTTCCAAAAGATGTTGATTTTCCCAACTGGAATTTTGAAAAAGGATTGAATGGCTGGACAAAAGAAGGAACAGCATTTAATAATCAGCCCACATTTGGAGACAATGTTCTTACAACACGTATACTCAGCCAAATGGAATTGAACAATGGTGGTGTTGGTGGCGATTACTGGAAAAACCAGGGATATGATATTGGGCGGAATGGAAATAACTGGATTGGCACTTATGAAAACAACCCTTCCAGTGGTGGGAAGTTTTATGAAATACAGGGTGATGCACCAACAGGAATACTTTCCTCCGATGAGTTTTTAATTACTGTAAACAATTGCTACTTTTTACTTGGTGGTGGTGCAGATGCACAAAAACTTTTTGTTGAATTGCAGATTAAACAGGCTGATGGCAGCTGGGTCTCAGCAGTAAAAAAATCTTCCTTCCGCAGTAATGAACTG
>JANOIQ010000296.1:0-2391 GCA_031407835.1 Chitinophagaceae bacterium | reverse complement strand
GTAGTCCTTTTTGAAAAAGGCAACGGCTGGATAGAAATTATTTCGCCTGATAAAAACACGTTTGTAAATAATTTTGGATTAGATAATACTACACTCACCAACTATGTTGACGCAAAATTATATGCCCCGCTTGAAAAACTGTCAACATATAACAGGTTTGCCATTGCCGCCACTGACTTAAAAGGTAAATGGTCGGATAAATTTTCTGCAAGTTTTTTTAATTACAACAAAAGCGACGGGCAATACGCTGGTACCAATACAATTGCAATCGTATCAAATTTTAATTTTACTTCTGCCACTGCGTACAACTGGGATGGCTATTCAACAAATAATGCCCATTCGGCAGGTGCTGCAACAACATTCAAAACAAAAGGGTCGTTTAAAATGAATAATAACTGGCAGATTCAATTTTCAGATATACAAGGAAAGCCAAAAACATACAATGCCTATTTTTCCTGCTTTAAAGGAGGAAGAATTTTATGGTTGCAGGATATAGGTTACGGTGGTTATAATTCTTTTGGAAAAGTTTTGCAACAATAAAATTGTAAATAGTAAAACAAAATGAAAAATATATTTATCTTATTACTCAACTTTTATTTCATACAATTCTCATTTGCTCAAAAAAGAATGATCTCTATCACACAATCACCCTTAACAGGCATCAGCTTACCAATCGGAAGTAAACAGGATAGCCGGATGTTAAGCGTAGCCGGAGCAAAGATGTTACTGGAAATAGAAAGTAAGAAAGCTAATATCACATTATCTGCAACTGAAGTGCTGGTGTTGCCGCCCGTTAACGCAGGCGGATTTAATACAGATTCACTTGTAAAAAATCTTGCTGATCTCGGATGGATTACTTCTGTTGTTGAAGGAGATAAAAAATATGCCTGGTTGCAAAAAGATAATCGCCATCTCATCATGTATTTTTCAATGGATGCAAAAGAGACGGGACTGTATTTTGCAAAAGCAGCTTCTGCTCCTGTACAGAACGCACAGGGAAATAATACCGGTACAATTCAAACTGCACCAACAGAAACAAATCAAACACAGCAAACACCCGATACAGTTGTTCAAACCAATCCGCCTGAAGTTGTTCAACAGCCACCTCCGCCTGTAACAAATTCCGGATTCGCTTTTACTACCACTAACTTTGATGATGGATGGACAAGTACAGTACAAGAAGACTGGGTGGAGGTAACAAAAGGAAATATCAAAGTATTACTGCATTACCCCAAAGAAGGTACCATATTTCCTGCTGATCCGGAACCACTAACGAATGCAGCATGGAATATTCTGGTAGCGCCACGTTACAAAAACCTGACTAACTATAAAACCGCATACATCAGTACTTACAACAGGCCTTACCTTGGCATGGGCTATGCAACTGAAAATGCTACGGGAAAAAATGTCTTCATTGTTTTCTTTCGTCAGGACCAGGTTTGGATAGAGTTTATTTCTCCCGATAAGAACACCTTTATCCAGCAATATAAATTTGATCCTGAAACAATACGATGGGACAGTAATTCTGACTTGATGATTCCACTTGCAAACATGACCGGGTACAACAGGTTTGCAATAGCGACTTCCGATTTCAAAGGGAAATGGACAAGTGATTTTACCGGCATACAACAACTGTATAATGTGTATACTGGGCAATATGCAGGCATGAACATGAACCAGTCAAACGAAGAATTTATTTTTAAAGAAGGCAGTACCTATAGTTGGAAATTATTGGTAGTTAATGGAATGGCGGGCAATGCTAAGTTCAATGAAGTTAAATCAACCGGCAAACTTACAGTACCCAATAACTGGCAGGTTAAATTTTCAATGATTGAAACCAAAGCAAGAACGTATCATGCTTTTTGGTCGTGCATAAAAGCTGCAAGAATATTAAACCTGCTGGATGCCGATTATCCTGGTTCGGGCATATATACAAAATATGGGTTAGCAAAATAAATTTAAAAGAAATAAAATGCATAAAACAATTTTTCTCTTACTCTTATTTTTTTTAGCAGTAAATTCATTTGCTCAAAAAAAAATGAACCCTATCACACAATCGCCCATAACAGGTATCAGTTTACCAACCGGTAGTAAACAGGATAGCCGGCTGTTAAGTGTAGCCGGAGCAAAGATGTTGCTGGAAATAGAAAGTAAGAAAGCTAACATAACATTATCATCACCTGAAGTGCTGCTGTTGCCGCCCGTTACCGCCAGTGGATTCACAGCAGAATCACTTATAAAAAAACTATCTGACCTCGGATGGGTTATTTCAGTTGTTGAAGGCGATAAAAAATATGCCTGGTTACAAAAAGACAGCCGCCATCTCATTATGTATTTCTCAATGAATGCAAAAGAGACGGGACTTTATTTTGCAGAAGCTGCTTCTGCTCC
>JANOIQ010000434.1:0-5851 GCA_031407835.1 Chitinophagaceae bacterium | reverse complement strand
AACTTCATGCATGACCCGTTCAAGATCATCGGGGTGTATACATTTCTGCCAATCCCTGATAGAACCCCCGAATAATGTTGAATCGGTTCCGTATAGTTCATACATCCTGTCGTCCCATACCAATTGCTGATGAACTATACGGAACCGATTCAACATTATTCGGGGGTTCTATCAGGGATTGGCAGAAATGTATACACCCCGATGATCTTGAACGGGTAATGCATGAGGTTGATAAATCGATTAATGAAAACGCTGCTTACAATACAGAGTTCATAATTATATTACCCGATCAATCGATTCGCTATATCGAATCACATGCAGTTGTAACGAGAGATCATGATGGTAATCCTCTGCGGATGATTGGTGTAAACCGGGATATTACCGATCGGAAAACGGCCGTACTGCATTTAGCAGAATCGGAAAGAAAACTCCGTCATGTATTGTCGAGTTCATCAGAAAGTTTTTATGTGCTGGATAAAAACTACACAGTAATCCTCATCAATAAATCTGCGTCAGCCAATCTTGAAAAAGCATGGGGAAAACCTGTAACAGTCGGTACAAATATTCTTCCGCTGATTCCGGATGAACATGATGAACCAGTTAGAAAGTACCTGGCAAAAGTATTTGCCGGTGAAAAGGTTGAATACGAGCTGCAGCTTTCAATTGCCGGTTTACCTGAATGGGTGCAGGTAAATTATATGCCTGTAAAAGATGGAAAAGGATTTATTACCGGAGCCTATATTTCAACAATAGATATTACTGAACGGAAAAAGGCAGAGAAGGCTTTACGTGAAAGTGAATTACTCACTCAAAACATTCTTACCTCTGTTTCATCACATATTGCTGTTGTTGACTGCGACGGCACTGTGATTGCTGTGAACAAAGCATGGAATGACTTCTCGAAACAGAATGGGGTTACTATAATGGAACGAACGGGTACCGGCAGTAATTACATCAATGTTTGTGAACATTCTGCTGCTGCCGGTGATAAGGTTGCTGCAAAAGTATTAGTTGGCATACAACAGGTACTGAGCAAAGAGGTGTCATCATTTGAAATTGAATATCCCTGCGATTCGCCCAATGAAATGCGCTGGTTTTTGCTGCGTATCACAAACTTTGTAGGCGATTCGCCTAAGGTAGTGATGGTACATATTGATATTACCGAAAGGAAGCAATCTGAAATGAAATTACAGAAGGCACTTGACCGGTATAATATCCTGGCTAAAGCAACAAGTGATACCATCTGGGATTGGGATATGCAGAGTCATATGATGCGCTATAATAAAGGTGTTACAACAATGCTGGGTTATGAAAAATCGGTGGTGGAAAATATTCCCGACTGGTGGAAACAGAATATACACCCCGATGATCTTGCAACAGTATCTGAATTGCTGAATGAAGTTTTTCTTTCGAATAAACAAAACATTCAGTTGAGTTACCGTTTTCTCTGTGCTGATGGAAATTATAAATACATTTTTGACCGTGCCTTTGTACTGTACGATGAACAGGGAAAACCCATCCGTATCATTGGTGCTATGCAGGATGTTACTTATGAAAAAGAAGAAGAGATCCGTATTTCAAAAGCAATTGTAGATGCACAGGAATCAGAACGGCAACAGCTTGGTATGGAACTGCACGATAACGTAAACCAGATCTTATCGGTTTCACTCTTATATCTGGGTATTGCCAGGCAACATCAAAAAAATGAAACAGTATTTATTGAAACAATCGACACCTGCAAAAAACATATCTCTGATGCAATTGATGAAATACGGAAGCTGAGTCACCAGCTAACGCCAGCTTCAAAAGATAATGTTTCGTTTAAAGATGTGTTTCAATCACTGATTGAATCTTTAACTACCAATTCGAGTGTCGATGTTCAGCTACATTTTGATGATTTTGAACAGGAGCAGGTCAGTCTTGAAATTCAAACAGCTTTGTACCGTATTTTACAGGAGCAGATGAATAATATCTTTAAGCATGCTGCTGCTGATACCGTTGAAATAGATGTGCTGGTAACTGACAATGCAATCAGTTTGCGGATTGCAGATAATGGAAAAGGGTTCGATACAAAATCGGTGAGCAAGGGAATCGGGCTGGGAAATATTAAACGTCGTGCAGAAATGAATGGCGGTAAATTCAGTTGTTTTTCTTTACCCGGACGTGGCTGTGAAATTATGGTCAGCATTCCTCTTTAATTTTCAGAATACATTTTCTTTAAATAAAGCCCCGTTTTTACCGGGGCTTTTTGCATTAATACAACAAGTAAGGTTTCATCGTCTGTTCCCATTCGGCAGCAATGTTTGTTTCCACATAGTACCCCTGCTGTAGTTTTGTAAAAGCATGTTGAATACCCAGCAGTTTATCTAAATGAGCAATACCGGTGGGGTTTGCATTGGTACGATATAGCCGCTCTTCAACCTGCTGCGGATGAAGCTGAATAATTGTTTGTAATAAAGCTATTCCGGTTTTCACTGCTGAAAATATGTTTGCATCGGTAATATGCAGTTGCAGTCCCCTGCAGGTTTCTCCTTCATATATTCCTGCAGCAGGTTTATATATAGTTGTTGTAAATGCAATGCCGGTATGCTGCTGCTGTTCCATTGATTGTTTGAGTTCTTCGTTTTTCATCCAAGGTGCTCCACAGAGTTGAAATGGTTGGCTGGTTCCTCTTCCTTCATTTACATTAATACCTTCCAGCAACCCTGTACCGGGATAAAGCATCGCTGTTTCAATTTGCTGTATAGCAGGAGAGGTTGGCGTAAAGAAAAAATCGTTGATAGCTGTTTGATTTCTTTTATACTGCTGCACTTTTATGATGTCAACACTTAATCCTTTTATTTTTGTTGCAGCAAAGTATAAAGCGAGTTCGCCCAGTGTGCAGCTGTGTTTGATTGGAATATTCCAGCGGCCAATAAAAGAAGAACAGGTTTGCTCATCGAGAAAAGGGCCTTCAGCTTTTGAAAGTTGTGCACCGATAGGGTTGGGTCTGTCTAATACAATAATTGCTTTATTCTTTTCTGCACAGGCTTCCATTGCATAAGTCATAGTCCAGAGATAGGTGTAAAAGCGGCAGCCAACATCAGGGATATCAAACAAAACCAAATCCACATCCCGTAAATCTTCTGATGTTGGCGCTAACTTGTTTCCATATAAACTAATGACGGGTAATCCTGTTACAGTATCTGTTACGTTTTGCTGGAAGGCGCCATCATCTCCTGTGGTTGTTATTCCATGTTCGGGTGAAAATATTTTTACCAGGTTGAATCCTTTTTTTACTAAAGCCACACGGCTTAGTTCTCCGGATCTGGTTGTTGCAGCATTGTTCGTGATGATGGCAATGCGTTTATGTTTATATGCACCGGGTTGATGCAGAATAATGTCAATGCCGTATTGAAGCGGGTGGTTCATTGTAAAATAATTACAGGATTGTGCTTTTTGAATTGTGCAGCGTTCCCGGTGTTCTGTTTTTTGTAAACGAACCCCGTTTTCTCATCAGATAATTAAAAGTTTTGACAAAAGCTGCTGCAATGTTCTTTCCATTTTTGCAGGTTTCAGTTTACACTCCCAAACAGTAATTACTTTCCATCCTTCTTTCTTCAACGCCTTCATGTCTTTTGCATCATTCGCTTTATTCATGTTGATCTTTTCAGTCCACCACTGCGTTCTTGTTTTGGGAATGGTAAAGTTTTTACAGTTTGCATGGCCATGCCAGAAACATCCGTGAATAAAAATGATCGTTTTATATTTTGGTAATACAATATCAGGTTTACCGGGCAATGTTTTTTTATGCAATGAATAACGAAAGCCTTTGGCATGCAGAAATTTTCGCACCAGCATTTCGGGCTTTGTATTGGTTGCCTTAATCTGCTGCATGTTATAACGACGCTGCTCAATAGTATGTACGTCTGCCACACTATGAAGATACAGCATGCCGGGTTTTGTTAACCTGGTTTGCATAGTTCACCGGTCATCATAACCCGATGATCAACCCTCGTTTTTCATCTGTAAACAGACAGACACAGCTTTTCTGTCGACAGATTTGTTCCGTCAACAGTTTGCTGCTGTATAACGAATCATGTTCTGCCTTTATCCATTATTAAAATTTATGGATAAACGTAGGGATAAGTTTGTGATATAAACTATTTACTCATCAAAACCTTATTGTTATGAAACAACAACTTAAAAAATGGATCGCTGTTACAGCCTGTATGCTGCTTGTGTTTGCTGCTATGGCACAACAGAAAAAAAGGTTACCCCGCTGGCTGCCGGAGGACGGTTACTGGGTAACGGAAAGCAATATACATGCAGCAAAGAATCACATTGTTCGCTTTTATACAAATGACAATGTGCTGATCTATTCCGAAAAAATCACCGGCACAAAGCTGAATATCAATAAACGGAAAGTAAAGATGAAGCTGAAAGAAGTATTGGAACTGTCAATGACAGCATGGAAAAAAAATAAACATCCGGAAGCAGATAAAGATTACCTGGCTGTTCTTCTGAAATAACCAGGAGGTTCGTTTTTACAAAGCCCGATCCTTTAAAGGACCGGGCTTTTTTCGTTAAAAGCTTTTTGTCTGCGAAAATCATCCGTATAGCGATAAATACATAACCGGGGTGAATCCCTTTCGCAAGCTTCTTAACTTTACACATATCTATGCAGCAGCAGCTTTTTATATTCTCCAATGAACGAGGTTATCGTTTGCGGCGGCATGCCGCTTTCTGGATATGCTGGTGGTTGTTTTTTGGTATTCTGTATGCTTACACGGCCAAGTTCAGCCTGTTTCCGAATTTTAAAAGATTGCCCTTTTCAATGATGGATTCTTTTTTCTTTATGATTCCGCATATGTTTCTTACCTATTCACTCATTTATTATGTTGTTCCAAAGTTTGTGGTGAAGGGAAGGTATCTTGAATCGGGGATGCTGGTATTACTGTTGTTTTTCATTGTTGCCTGTATGTCTGCATTACTTGGTAAATACCTTTTGCCATTTCTGCGGTTTCACTTTTTTTCAATTGCGTATGATAATTTTGTGAACAATTCTTTTTTGCTGTTTCTGCTGGCAGGGTTAAGGGGTGCCATTACCATTGGAGGATTAGCTGCGGCTATTAAACTGATGAAATATTGGTATATTAAAGAACAGCGAAATCTGCAGCTGGAAAAAGAAAACATGGAGTCGCAATTACAATTGCTGAAAGCACAGATTCATCCGCATTTTTTATTCAACACACTCAATAATATTTATTCGTTTACACAAACCACTTCACCGGCTGCGGCAAAAATGGTAACCGGACTTGCTGATCTGTTGCGTTTTATTTTGTATGAAGGTGCACAGCCTTTGGTAACTCTCAATAAAGAACTGAAGATGATTGAAGATTATATCAACCTGGAAAAGATCCGTTATGGAAACAAACTTGAGCTCCACCTTGATCTGCCTGCACAAACCAATGATCTTTTGATTGCACCGCTTTTATTATTGCCTCTGGTAGAAAATTGTTTTAAACACGGCACCAGCAATGTATTGGAACAACCCTGGATACATCTCCAGGTAAGTATAAAAAATAATCAACTGCAGATGAAGTTACTGAATGGAAAAACAAATAATCCTGCAACCATTTCAAATGGTGCGGGCATTGGAATTAAAAATGTGCAGCAAAGATTATCGCTTCTGTACCCCGGCAAACACGAGCTGACCATTACCTGCGAGGAAGAAGTGTTTATTGTAAACCTGAAACTGGAACTGGAGCAACAGAAAGAGAAACGAATTATACATCAGCAACAATCACAGGCAATCAATGCATGAAACAAAACCTATAGAATGCCTCGTAGTGGAAGATGAACCTCCTGC
>JANOIQ010000421.1:0-9413 GCA_031407835.1 Chitinophagaceae bacterium | reverse complement strand
GCAGGTACAGCCGGCCTTGCATTATATTGCTGTAACGGCGCAGTTATTACCCGGTAAAGGGAATAAATACCGGCTCAGGATGCCTTTTTCTCAAATTGATTCTGTACTGGAAATGGCAGCGCAGATACATGCCATTGTTTTCCTCGATATTCAGGTTGGATGGAGCAGTTTGCAGGAAGAAATACCGCAGCTTGAAAAATATCTGAAGCTTCCGAATGTTCATCTTGGTATTGACCCGGAATTTTCGATGAAGGGCGGGCAGAAACCGGGGGCAGTAGTGGGAGAGTTTGATGCGGCTGATATTAATTATGCTGCAGATTACCTGGAAAAAATTGTAAAAGAAAATCATCTTCCCCCGAAAATCCTGGTGGTACACCGTTTTACACAGGGAATGGTGAAAAATTATAAACAGATCAGCATAAAACCGGAAGTACAAATAGTGATGCATATGGATGGTTGGGGAGTACCCGCCCAGAAAATTAATACATACAAACAATATATTTACAGGGAGCCGGTTGATTATGCAGGATTTAAACTCTTCTATAAAAATGATACAAAAAACAATGGCCGGATGCTTGATCCCAAAGAAGTTTTAATGCTAAAGCCGCAGCCTGTTTATATACAGTATCAATAGTTACTGATTTAAATCCGGCCCATAATTTCTCGAAGGGGAAAACTATTCTTCATCAGCAATGCGTTGATAGTGATGGTTGCTTTAGTTATCTGCTGATGCAAAATCAGAATACATTACCCATTAAACATTGCGCTTGAAAAGGGTTATGTTTATTGGTTACGTTTTTAAGAAGATTCGGAAGGGAAGGAAAGCGGGAAGATAGAACAGTGCCGAAAATCTGTTTTCCAACAGCTATCATTTCTCAATCGGCCATATAATACCACCAATTCGTATGATTAGTAGGGTAATTTTCATAATTGCCTTTGATGCCTTTTTGCCCCGATGCATTGTAAACCACCACTTCGGTAGCGCTCCAATGCCAGAATCGCTCAAAACTGAGTAGGAAAGAGCCGTTTCGTTTCTCATATTGATAGGCTCTCATGCCCATGATAGTTGGTTTTGGAATTTCGTGAATATAGTTTCCTTTTAATGATTCTAAATTTTCGGGGTATTCGCCGTTTTCTGTTTTGTATTTTTCAATTGCTGCAATAAGGGGTTCAGTCTTTACGATAGCTTTTTCACGGGTGAACGCTGCTGCTTTTTCCACCGCATATTTGGAAGTAAGTAAAGCGATTACAGGAATCAAAACAATATATAAAGGGGCTGGATTAAATTTGTATTCGGTTTTGTTTTTCAGTTTTAGGATACGATAAATGATAAAAGCCACCACTGATAAAATAATAGCTAATGGCCATAAATCAAATGTTCGCCCCTCGAGCGGTGCTCTGATTATCTGCAATGGTAAAAACACAAAAATAGGAATAAGTGCCAACCACGATGGGTAATAACCGTTGGTCCAACGGGTGAGTTGCTGACCGTTTTTGTTTCGCATTTCGATGATAAGCCAAACCAACCCAAAGGGCACAAAAGGCCAACCAATGTATCCTGTTATTTGAGCAAATTGAGAAATGCCATGAGAAAAATTGTTACTTGAACCCGGTAAGAACGGTGCAAGAGAAGCTACTGCAACTAAAAGAAGCAGGAGTAAAAGTAGTAACCAGTTTCCTGGTTTCATTGTATTACGGTTTATATTAAAAATAAGATTGGGTTTTGCAATTGAAAATAGTTCAGCATACAATCGCCTTCGGGCAATTTTCAGTCCGTATTTTTGCAAGTCACTTTGATATTTTTCCAGCAAATCGCCTTCAATTTCTTCCTGAAACTCAGGGTGAATAATGGTGCGTAACAATCTCGTCGCCCAACCTGGTGGTTGTTTTTCAAACTGATCCATAATTTAATCCAGGTTTTGGTATGGCTTCCCAGAGACTGTTACGTTTTTCTCTGTTTTCAGCCGCTATTTTTTTTCCTTTGACGGTAACATTGTAGTAGCGTTTGCGTTTTCCGCCACGCTCTTTGGTAGCTTCGCCAAACCGTGATGTTACCCAGCCTTTGTCCTCCATCCGTTTGAGTACAGTTTGTACCGCACCTATTGCTGCTGACCTGCCCGTTCGTTTTTCCAACTCTTCTATGATGCCGATACCATATGCCTCGCCATTCATTATGGCTACTATCAGAAGTATTAACTCTTCAAATTCTCCCATTGGTTGTCTTTACTGTAAATGTAGTAATAATCCTGATATTTACAACATATGTAGTAAAAATAATTCTTCTACAGTTCAACACTCTGATTAATTGGCTTTTAAGGGGCTTTAGAAGTAAGCATGCGAAAAAAAATTGAGAAATCTTTAAGCAGAGTCTTAAGTGTTTCAATAATGCCAGACTCTCTTATAGGGTGACATATAAAGGGGTTTGTGAAAAAAAACTGTTCATTAAATATACACCGCTATAAGGAAAAAATGGTTCTTCAAAAACTTTTACGAGTTCTCTTTTGTCAATAATCGTAAATATGTCAACCTGAGAATAATTGTCGATAACGTCTTGGAAATATAATGGGTCAGCAAATAGCAAGTGTCCTGATAAAAGCTCTAATTCTACTGGTGAATTGTCTGTTGAAAATTGTTGCATAATTAAGGTGTGTCAATTAGCACAGCAGCTAACACACTAATTTATGATATAAGATGCAGGCTTCAAAGTAAAAAGGCTATTGAAAATCATTCATCTGGCTTTACACATTTCAGATTGTTGTTAGGACAATCCATTTTTATTTATGTTTTTATAAAAATTTATAAATGTTTACACTTGCCTTTAATCCCAATAAAAAAAGCGATGCCATCGGCATCGCTTTTTTATAATCAGCAAGCAGGGTTTTATTCAAGCCTGAAAGAAATTTTACATACACAACCGTAGGTAGTTACTTTGCCATCCTTTACATGTGCTTTAATATCCTGCACATATACTGAATCAATATTGCGGATGGTTTTGGATGCTTCTTCCACGGCCTGGCGGATGGCATCATCAATTCCTTTTTCTGAAGAGGCAATTACTTCAATAATTTTTACAATAGGCATGTCAGTTCGTTTAAGCGGTGAGTAATCATTTACATCACTAAGTTAACGAAACAGCCACACAAACCAACGATGATTTGCTTAGAGTGAACTGAGATAAATGAGGAGAAACAATAACGCATAAACGGTTATCGTCTTTAATGAAATGTCTTGCGTTTTCATGATGCAGTTTACACTGCTGGTGTTTATAAAAGGTAAATACTGTATTAAATAAAAGTTAGGTCTTTGTAAAAAGCAATTATCGGTTGCCGCCTCCGCCACTGTAACCACCGCCTCCGCCGCTGCCACCACCTCTGTAGCCGCCGCCACCACCACTGTAGCCGCCGCCTCCGCCGCTGCCACCTCTGTAGCCGCCGCCTCCACCACCACTATTGTAACCACCACCGCCACCACTGCGGTCTTCGGCTTCTTTTACAACCAATGGTTTTTTATTACGGCCAAGGGTAATATCGTTCAGCAGTTCAATGGCATCTTTACCATCTTCTGCATTTTTCATGTTTACAAATCCAAAACCACGGCTTTTGCCGGTATTGCGGTCAATGGATACTTTCGCAGAAACAACGGGTCCAAACTTTTCAAAAATTTCTTCCAGTTCTGCGTCATCAAGATCGTAAGGTAAGCCTGCTACAAAAATGTTCATAATATTCGGTTGGCACAAATGTACATAACTTCTCTTAACAACAACAGAAAGAGGACATAAATGACTGCTTTCTCAGGTTTTCAGAAAACTGTATCTTCAGGAATAAACTGTATTTATGCGACAAATCACTGCTGTTCTGGTTTTTTTATTCTGTGTTTTGCTTGTTCCCGCACAGAAAAATCCCGATGGTTTCAAAGAATTGATTCCATCCGGTGTACAGGTGGTTGCATCAAAAGGTTCTGTAACAATTGCCGGCCAAAAGATTGATTATGCAACACACACAGGTTATTTAGATCTGAAAAATGATACAGGTAAACTGATTGCTAAAGTGTTTTTTACTTATTACAAAAAAGAAAACGAAGATCAGGCCAAACGGCCGGTAACATTTACATTCAACGGCGGACCGGGTTCTTCTTCGGTTTGGCTGCACATGGGAGCATTGGGCCCAAGGCGTGTTTACCTGCAGGATGATGGTACGGCCACAGCACCTCCTTACAAAGTAATCAGTAATGAATACAGCTGGCTCAATAAAACCGATCTGGTTTTTATTGATCCTGTTGCAACGGGTTACAGCCGTGCAGCAGCAGGGGAGAGCCCCAAACAGTTTCACGGGTATATGGAAGATGTGCAATCGGTAGGTTCTTTTATCCGTCATTTTTTATCAAGATATGAACGCTGGGGTTCGCCTAAATTTCTGGCCGGCGAAAGTTATGGTACTACAAGGGCTGCCGGCTTATCCAAATTCCTGCAGGACAGCTACCGCATTTATATCAATGGTATTTTCCTTATTTCTCCCGTACTCAATTTCGGCAGTAATGATTATTACGTGGGGAATGATTTACCCCGAACATTATATATTCCGTCTTACACTGCAGCGGCATGGTATCATAAAAAATTAGCTCCGGCTTTGCAGGCCGATTTACAAAAGACACTTCGTGAAAGTGAAAGCTTTGCATTGGGTGAATATGCAACGGCTTTATTAAAAGGTGCCTGGTTAACAGAAGCAGAGAAAGAGAAGATTGCAGAGAAGATGAGTTATTATACCGGATTGAGTAAGGAATTTTGTCTGCAGGCCAACCTTCGTGTGGAAGAAGGAAGATTCTGGAAAGAACTGCGCAGGAAAGATGGATTAATTATTGGACGGCTTGATGCAAGATTTATTGGAAGGGATATGGATGATGCAGGTGAATTGGTTAGTCATGATCCATCTTTCACCAATATTGACGGACCGTTTACATCGGCTATCAATGATTATTTTGAAAAGGAATTAAATTTTAAGGAAGACAAAGCGTATAATATTTTCGGCAGTGTGTATCCGTGGAATTATAACAATGTGCAGAATCAGTATTTGAATGTGGCAGAAAGCCTGCGTGATGCAATGACAAAAAATCCTGCCTTAAAAGTATATGTGGGCAGTGGTTATTATGATTTTGCCACTCCTTATTTTACTGCTCAGTATGATGTGGCACACATGTTTCTGCGGGGAGAAACAAAAAATAATATCAAACATTATTTTTATAACTCAGGCCACATGTATTACATCAACAAACCTGATATGATTCAATTTAAAAAAGATGTGGATGACTTTTTTGATTGGAGTCTTAAGTAAAAAGTATCCGCTGCTCAGTCTCTGAATTCCTGCGAAATCATGAGCCCGTTTTTACCACCATCCATTACGCCAATTCCAATACGGCCAAAAGCCGGGTTTAAGATTGCTGCCCGGTGGCTTGGTGAGTTCATCAATCCCTGCTGTGCTTCTGCAAGTGTTCCTGCAAGTGCAAGATTTTCACCGGCATTTCTGTAAGTGATGTTTGCCTGTTTCATCCGTTGAAAAGGGTTGACGCCATCTGGTGTAACATGTGCAAAGTATCCTCTGGCAAACATATCTGCAGAATGAGCTCTCGCCACTTCTTTCATTTTTTCATCAACCACTAAAGGTTTTAAATGATGTTTGCGTCTTTCTTCATTTACCAGCAGCCACATTTCATACTCCAGATCGGGCCGTTCAAAAACGGTTTCTGTTTTAAAATCTGTTTCAGTTGGCTGCTCAGTGGTTGCTGCTGATATTTTTGGTGTAAAATAAGTTGTAACCAACGGCGATATTTTCTCTTCAACCATTTCGGTATAGGGCGAAAAGGTGGAAGTGATTTCACTCTTGCCGGCTTCTTTACTTACTGTATCAAAAACCGAAAAGGTTAGAAGCCGGCCTGTAATTGAACTGATAACAATACCCATCAGTAAGCCGGGAACAAGCCCACTCACTTTATCGGCAAAAGATTTCGGTTTATTCTGTTCATCCCTGCTGAACACCCAGCGCTGAAACATGGAAAGAAATAAATAGGTGATGATAAAAATAAATGCGGTAGCCACAGGGAAATACCACTGCGTTAAATCGGGATACAAGGTGGCAGCAAAATCAAACGTATAATAATAGAATAAAAAACCACAACTAATACTGGCAGCCCATTTTACGAGGTCAAGAATGGTTTCTGCCGCACCTTTTTTGTAACCGATCCATGTTACAAGAAGTATAATAAAACACAGAATAATATCAACAATATTCACAGCTATCTTTTTTAAGTTAATAAAAAAAAGCAGGGTTTCTGTAAATCGATTTACAGAAACGCTGCCGGTTAAGTTGAAATCTGATTGTATAATTAATATCTGCCATCTTTTTTGTCAATTGTACGTCCAATACCATAACCAACACCACCACCAAGCACAGTTCCTATTACAATACCAGCGGCACGGTTACGCTTGCTTACAACTCCGCCAATTACTCCACCCGATACGCCACCTATCACTGCACCTTTCGCTGCTTTACTCCATCCTTTTTTCTTTGCAGCGGTTGTAGTAGTGTTTGTGTTTGCAGTTCGGTTAGAAGCTGCTGCAGTATGTCTGTGTTCAACATATCTTACTGTACGGTTGTTGTTGATTGCTTTTGTTTCAGCCTGTTGCTCTTTCCAGTTTTGAAAAGCTGCAAATTCAGCTGAATCTATTGCGGATAAAACCTTTGCCTTATCTGTTACCGGTTCAATTTTGCTTTTGCAGGATGCCAATACTGCAACTAGTGATAATGCGGTTAAAATTTTTTTCATAACTTCTGTTTTAAAGATTTAAAATAATGTTGTTCTGTACGTTTATTACCTTAGTAAGAAAAGCGTGCCACAATTTTTTTCAGTTGTTAATGAAAGCTTTATTGTTTTTAGTATGCGCTGAAAACATGCCGTTTCAGCGATATTTCTTTAACATTTATACAAATAACAGCCAGGCAGGAAGGTGGGTTTTTACTGCATATTATTTGTTAACCAAATGCACTTTTAATACATTCGATCGTCTGAAAATGAAGAGGTATTTATTGAATACGTTTGTGGCATGGGTTTAACCTTATTATTTCTGTACATTGTGCAGTATGAAAAAAATATTCTGTTTCATTGCGCTGTTTTATTCAATTGCTGCCGGGGCACAAACAGGTTCGGAAATTATCCTGTTCGATCTGCGGGTAACAAAAAACGGTGTTGTTATTTCGAATGCAAAAAATTTCACCAGCCACAAGGGATACGATAACCAGCCTTTCTTTCATCCAAAAAAATCACTCATCTATTTTTCATCGTTCAACGACAGTGGCAGAAGTGATTTGAAGTATTATGATTTCAGGGATAATAAAACAAAGAACCTCACCAAAACCAATGAACGGGAATACTCTCCAACTGTAACACCCGGCAGTAAATTTATTTCCTGCATTATTCAGCGGGATAATGGTGAACAGAACCTGGGACAATATCCCATTAAAGGTGGTAATGCACAGGTGCTCATCAAAGATCTCATTGTTGGTTATCATGCATGGATTGCAAAAAACAAGCTGCTGCTGTTTGTGCTGGGCGATAGTTTGCATCCCAACAGTCTGCATTATGTTGATCTGCGTTTAAAGACAGATACCATACTTGCAGAAAATATAGGAAGGAGTCTGCATCCTGTTCCCGGAACTGATTTGATGAGTTTTGTACAGCGTGTATCAGAGAAGGAACTGCTGATAAAGCAATTTGATGCACGTACAATGATGATCAAAACCATTACTGCAACAAAAGCAGGTCAGGATCATTTAACCTGGCTCAATGATCATAAAATACTGATAAGTGATGGTGTAAATCTTTTTGTGTATGATGTAATTGCTAATAATGGATGGCAATTGGTTACCATTGAAGGTGATGGGTCCATGCTGAAGGGAATTACAAGACTTGCGGTAAATAAAAAATCATCGAAGCTCGCTGTTGTTGTGAGTGAATGATTTTTTAAGGCAGGTTACAAAAAAGGCATGCAGTAAAATGGCATGCCTTTTTTTATGATTGTATTTCTTCTTTTAATTCAAACCACCTTTACGTGTTGGTTTTGTTTGTGCGGGCCATTTGCCGGGTTCGCCTGTTCTTTGATTGGGAGGCAGAGCTATTTTTTCACGGGAAGTTTTTGTTTCATCTTCACAGGCCATGTACACAAGTATGGCAGTTAAAATGGCATTGCTGCGTACATCATCAAACACAATTTTATCGTAAGTATCCCTGTTGGTATGCCATGTGTATGAACCATACAGCCAGCTGTTGGAGCTTAATGAAAATGCCGGAACACCTGCTGCCACAAATGATGCATAATCTGATCCGCCACCACCGGGTGAACCGGGAAATCTTGTTTCAATCTGCTGACGGATACTGGCCGGAACTTTTGCCAGCCATCTTCCTAAATAATCATAGGAATGCAAAAAGCCCTGGCCCTGTAAATTCACTACTCTTCCTGTTCCGTTATCCTGGTTAAACAATGCCTGAATATTGCTTACAATTTCGGGATGATCTTCTACAAATGATCTTGATCCGTTCAATCCCTGTTCTTCACTTCCCCAATGACCAACTAAGATGGTAAGTTTTGGATTGGGATATAACAGTTTTAAAATACGCATGGCTTCCATCATTACAATTGTTCCGGTTCCGTTATCCGTAGCACCGGTACCACCATCCCATGAATCAAAATGTGCAGAGAGCATTACATATTCAGTTGGTTTTTCTGTTCCTTTTATTTCCGCAACTGTATTGAACGTTGGTACAACACCCAATTCTTTTGAATCAGCTCTTACACTGATCTTCGGAACAGTTCCTGATTCTGTTAAACGGTAAAGCAAGCCATAATCTTCCAATGCAATATCAACCGTTGGAATTTTTGTGGTGTAAGCACTAAAGATTTTATTTACGCCAAAACCTGCCGACCAGTTTGACATCACTACACCAACTGCTCCTGCTTTTTCCAATGCAACCGGTAATGTTCTTCCAGTGTAACCTGTTTTAGCAATGCGGTTACGCCATGCTTCTGTTTGTGCTGTTCGTTCTTTCTTCATTTTTTCGGCCGATTCTTTTGTGCCGAATTCATCCCAGTTATAATCGGGCCTGCCTGTTGGTTGATTCATTGAAATCATTACAAACTTTCCTTTTACATTGGGTAACCACTGTTGAAAGGCAATCGAGTCTGCGAGATCGGGAATGATGATCACATCTGCAGTAATGGTTTTGCCACCGGTACTCGGGCACCAGGCAAGCTGTGTTCCTTCGAGTGATTTTACACGGGGAGTAACCATATCAATATGTGTAACACCTCTTTGCCACCCACGCCATTCGCCCCATTTTTCATTGCGGCTTTCAATGCCCCAGCTCAT
>JANOIQ010000393.1:0-6862 GCA_031407835.1 Chitinophagaceae bacterium | reverse complement strand
ATTAATTTTTTGTTTCGGTTTTACTTCCTCGTCTGTGGTTTTTGTTTATTAATTTTTACATTAAATTTTTATTCCTACAGCCGCGGGCGTCTGACGGGCCGTATTAACCTCTGCGTTTCATATTAACTCTTTGCAATACGGTTAACAAATTCTTTCACTTCTATTCTTGCCCTTATCTCTCTCAAATATAATTCTTCTGCTTCCTGTAAACTGATGAGTTGAAACAGAATTTCATCACCTGGTTTCTTTTGTGCAAGTACAGGCAGATCAACAGCACAAACCTGTGCTATACGTGGATAACCGCCAACCGTTTGAGCATCGGCCATTAACACAATCATTTCACCTGATGCAGTTAACTGAACTGTACCCTGTGTAACAGCAGATGAAATGATTTCGCATTGCTGAACTGTTTCTAAAGCTGTTCCTTTTAAACGATAACCCATGCGGTTGCTTTGCGGACTCACTTTAAATTTTGCAGATGCAACTATTTCTTTTGATGATTCGTTCATATAATTCCATTCTACGCCCTGCATGATCCTGATGATATTTGTATTGAATGTGGGTGAGTGAATTTTCAATTCAATCTTTGCACCTGATTTCAAAACTGCAAAGAGATTTTTTTGTACTGCAGTTAATGGAGTTTTTATTTGCAGCAGATCTTCTTTCTTTAAGGGTCTTCCATGATGACCGCCTGCTTTTACGAGCAGATTCGTTGAATGGCTGTTAAGAAATTCATCACTTTTAAAACCACCAGCTACTGCCATGTACAAACGAAAACCGGGTATCTGCTGTTTAAACTCAATTAATGTATCTGCAGGAACAAAGAACGGTTGATTTAATGGAACATAGTGATCGTTTAATTGAGGTTGTAATCCTCCACCTGTAAATGCAGCAACAGAATCCTGCAAAAAAAGAAATCGGTGTGGCGATTGTGTAATTTCCAGTACTGCTTCAGTTTCATCATTGCCAAGTAAGCAATTCGCAACTATGGCCGAACGGAGATCCATTGCGCCACCTTTGCTTAGACCGTATTGCTGAAAGCCAAGACGGCCAGCATCCTGCAGCGTGGTTAAAAAACCGCATTGTTCAATATGAATTATCTGACCAAGCAATCTTCGTATTCTTTTTTTGTAATGGATGTAAATTGAATGCTATCACCTGCTTTTAGCAGGAATGGATTTTCTTTCTGTGCATCAAATATTTTTAAAGGAGTTCTTCCAATAATATTCCAGCCACCGGGAGTTGACAGAGGATAAATACCTATTTGATTTCCTGCAATAGCAACCGAACCTGGTGCAACGTTAAGTCTTGGCTGGGCTTTTCGTTTTGTAAATAGTTTCTCATTGAGTATTCCCATGTAAGGAAAGCCGGGAGTAAAACCAATCATGAATACTTTATACACATCGTTTGAATGCAGTTCAATGATTTCTTTAATAGAAAGATTTAATTGTATTGAAAGTTCATTCAAATCAATTCCATATTCTTCATCATAACAAACCGGAATAATAATTGCACGGCTGGTTATTTTTTTTGATGGCGGCCGATCAGCAGTTTCTGTGATTTGTTTGAGCTGATGAATAACAGAAGCAGAAATTGTTTCAGCTGTTTTTTTTACTTCAATTGGATTGTAAAATACGGCCAATGAATTATAAGCAGGAACGGTTTCAGTAAAACCTATGAATGGATTGCTCTCCACTTTTTCTTTTACCTGCATCAATCTTTCATGTATGCCATTGTCGATTGTATTGCCAAACGAAAGCAATACAGCACATTCACTCAAAGGTATAAATTGAATTTCCTGCATTCCGCATGAAAGTACAAAATCATTAAAACAAATAAGCCCCGGATGTCCGGAGCTTATTAAATAAAATCGAATTGTATTTATTCTACAACAGTAATCTTAATCAGGTTGGTTGGCAAATGCAGATGAACCGGTGTACTTCCTGTGTTCACAACAATATCACCCGATTGCAGGAATCCACGTTCTTTCAGCACTGAAATCTGGTCATTGATAATGTCATCCACACTAATCTCTTCAGAGTAGTAGAATGCACGAACACCCCAGCTTAATGTTAACTGGTTTACTAATGCTCTTTCTTTTGTAAATATATACAGTGGTGCTTTTGGTCTGAAACTGCTGAGCATAAAACCGGTGTATCCGCTTTGCGTCATACCAATTAATGCATGTGCATTTACATCCTTAGCAATTTCGCAGGCATTGTAACAAATCGCATCACTCAGGAATGAGGGTGAATGCGGCTGTGGTTTTAAATCTTCTTCACGGTCGTAACGGTAATAGCTGCTTTTTTCCACTTCTTCAATGATCTTAACCATAGTTTCAACAACCAGAGCAGGATGATTGCCTGTAGCAGTTTCACCACTCAGCATCACCGCATCTGCACCTTCCAGTACCGCATTGGCAACGTCGGTGATTTCACTTCTGTTTGGTTTTACACGATCAATCATACTTTCCATCATCTGTGTAGCCACAATTACCGGCTTGGCACGGTGAATACATTTTTTAATGATGTCTTTCTGAATCAATGGCACCTGTTCAATCGGAAGCTCAACACCCAAATCACCACGGGCAACCATGATGCCATCACTTTCAATAATGATATCACGGATATTGGCAACTGCTTCGGGTTTTTCAATTTTGGCAATAATCTTACTCTTGCTCTTACGCTCATCCAGTTTATTACGCAGAATGATGATGTCTTTTACATTTCTTACAAAGGAAAGAGCCACCCAGTCGAGTTGCTGATCAATGATGAAATCAAGATCAACAAGATCTTTATCAGTTAATGCAGGTAAAGATATTTTTGTGTCTGGGAGATTGATTCCTTTTTTAGAAGAAAGTTTTCCACCCAATGTTACTTCCACTTTTACATCATTTTCACGGGTAATACCTGATACTCTTACTTCAAGTTTCCCATCATCAATCAGAATAATATTACCCACTTTTACATCCTTGTGCAGGTTGGGGTAGGAAACATAGATCTTGTCTTTTGTTCCAATTAATTTTTCATTGGTAAATGTAAGGATGTCGCCTTCGGCAACATCAATTCCGCCATTTTCCATTTCACCCACTCTCAGCTTTGGTCCCTGTAAATCACCAAGGATGGCAATATTATATGGTTCTGTATTGTTGATAGTGCGTATCAGTTCAATGATTTTTGTTTTGTCTTCATGGCTTCCGTGTGAAAAGTTCAAACGGAATACGTTTACACCGGCTCTCACCAGTTCCAGTAACTTATCGTATGTATCGCAGGCCGGGCCTACGGTTGCAACTATTTTTGTACGATGCCCCATATGTTTTACACCTGCTGCTTTGTCCATATCTGCATGAAGATACTTTGAAATATTTTTAGACATAGAAAGAAAATTTGAAAATTACTTATTTTTAAATTTGAAAATTATTTAGATCGCCCTTCAAACTTTTTTCCTTTAATTTCTGATTGGTTAAGATAAGACATGAAATTAAATATATGTGATGATAATGTTTCATATTCAGCAATCAGTTCCCTGCTTTCTTCATCAGTTATATAATTATAATCAAAGGCCCGGTATAACTGTGATCTTACTTCTCCCGCTGATCCTTTTGCATAGCTTAAAAGATTTACAAATTCAAACTGACTGCCTCTTTCAAAACCTTCCGCAATATTATCCATAGCAGAACAGGCAGCACTTGTAATCTGGGCAACAAATTTAAAATCTCTGACAAACTTCTCTTTTTCTGATACAGCCTTTATTTTTTTAGCAAGTTTTCTTGCTTCCTGCCATATAGGGAGTTCTTCAAAACGTTTGTATGTTGCCATAAAGGAATTTTCAAATTTTCAAATTCCAAATTTTCAAATGATTAACTCGCCAGGATCTTTACAATTTTCATCCACTCATCACTCACCCTTTGTTTTGCTTTTACCGCTTTATCAAGAGGGGTGTAATGAAGTTTGTTATTCATGATACCAATCATGGTGTTGTACCGTCCGTCAATTAACGCATCAACTGCAGCATAACCAAGTCTGCTGGCAATAACCCTGTCTATACAGGAAGGTGAGCCTCCACGCTGAATATGACCAAGGATACAAACACGGGTATCAAGATGCGGCATTCTTTGCCTGATTATTGCCGCCACTTCATTAGCGCCACCTAATTCATCACCTTCAGCCACCACAATCATGTTTACTAATTTATGCCGGCGTTCTTTTTCCTCCAGTGAATCAACCACCAATTCAATATCTGTTTTTGTTTCTGGAATTAAAATATGTTCGGCACCGGTAGCAATACCACTGTGCAGGGCAATATATCCTGCATCACGACCCATTACTTCAATAATAAATAAACGGTCATGTGCATCAGCTGTATCACGGATCTTATCAATTGCTTCAATAGCTGTATTCACCGCTGTATCAAAGCCGATGGTAAAATCAGAACCGGCAATATCTTTATCAATTGTTCCGGGTAAACCGATACACGGTATATCAAACTCATTTGAGAATTTCTGGGCACCACGAAAGCTGCCATCGCCCCCGATAATCACCAGTCCGTCAATTCCATGTTTCTTTAAGTTGCTGAATGCTTTTTTTCTTCCTTCCGGCTCGTAAAAATCTTTACATCTTGCCGTTTTAAGAATTGTACCGCCACGCTGAATGATGTTGGCCACACTGCGGCTGTGCATGGGTACAATATCATCATCAATCATACCCTGGTATCCACGCATGATCCCGAATACTTCCATATTATGATATAAACCTGTACGAACTACCGCCCTGATAGCTGCATTCATACCGGGTGCATCTCCGCCCGAAGTGAGAACGCCAATCTTTGAGACTTTTTTACTCATTGTAAATCAATTAGAAAAGTTTTTTGCTTTTCACATCGCAAGCTGAATCGTTGAAAACAAACCAGTTCGGGTCTGTTTGAGCGCCAAAAGTAAGGAAATGCCATGATAACAATTGTTCGTCATCCTGATTCAATCGTTTGCATTAACTTGTTATCAAAATTAATTCTGTATGAAGTCAATTGCTTTCTGTTTACTTACGGGCTGTTTTTCGGTACAGCTTTCTGCACAAATCGTTTATCCTGTTACAAAAAAAGGGACTATAACAGACAATTATCATGGTACTAACCTGGCTGATCCATTCCGTTGGCTGGAAGATGATAACAGTGAAGAAACCAAGGCCTGGGTAATGGCTGAGAATAAGGTAACTTTTGATTACCTGATTAAAATTCCTTTTCGTGATAAAGTGAAGGCAAGATTAAGTGAAATGTGGAATTATCCACGCATTGGTTCCCCATCTAAAGAGGGCGATTGGTATTATTTCAGTAAGAATGATGGGTTGCAGAACCAAAGTATCCTCTACAGGCAGAAGGGATTGACCGGAGAAGCAGAAGTGTTTCTTGATCCCAATAAATTATCAGCAGATGGTACAGCAGCTTTAGGTGGCACTGTTTTTTCTAAAAGCAGTAAATACCTGGCTTACTTGGTTGCACAAAGCGGCAGCGACTGGCAGGAAATTTATGTAATGGATGTGACAACCAAAAAAGTACTCACCGATAAAATTCAGTGGGTGAAGTTCAGCGGTGCCAGCTGGAAAGGAGATGAAGGTTTTTATTACAGCCGCTATCCTGAACCAGATGAGAAAAGTAAACTCAGCAAACAAAACCAGTTTCATGCTGTGTATTATCACAAAATGGGAACTGCTCAAAAAGAAGATGCTCTGGTTTTTGAAGACAAAGCCCATCCCTTACGCAATGTGGGTGCAGGCTTAACAGAAGATAACCGGTTTTTAATTCTCAGTACAAGTGAAGGAACAAGTGGTAATGAAGTATGGGTGAAAGATTTAAAGAATAATCAAAAAGAATTTTCTTTACTGGTTCCGGGTTTTAAAACAGAACCTTCTGTAATTGATAATGTGGGCGATAAATTACTGTTGCTCACAAATGACGGAGCTCCCAATTACAAAGTAATTTTAGTTGATCCGAAGAATCTGAACCCAAAGGTTGAGCTTGTGCTCATTCCTGAGCAGAAAGAAGTGTTACAGAGTGTAAACACAGGCGGCGGTTATTTATTCTGTTCTTATCTCAAAGATGCTTCTACTAAAGTGTACCAATACACATTGTATGGAAAGCTTGTTCGTGAAATAAAACTCCCCGGTATTGGAACAGCAGGTGGGTTTGGCGGAAAGATAGAAGACAAAGAATTTTTCTATACTTATACTTCTTATAATTCTCCCGCAACCATTTACCGTTACAATATTGCAACCGGAGCTTCAACACTGTTTCGCAAAACAGAAACGAAATTTAAGAACGAAGAATACGAAACCAAACAGGTATTCTTTACGAGTAAGGATGGTACAAAAGTGCCGATGTTTCTTACTTATAAAAAAGGGATGAAGCTCGATGGAACAAATCCTGTGTTGCTTTATGGCTACGGTGGTTTTAATATTCCATCTACACCGGGCTTCAGCATCAGCAATGCGTTCTGGATGGAGCAGGGCGGTATTTATGCAGTTGTGAATTTGCGTGGAGGAAATGAATATGGTGAAGCATGGCATAAAGCTGGCATGTTAGAAAACAAACAAAATGTGTTTGATGATTTTATTGCAGCAGCAGAATATTTAATTGCAAATAATTATACTAATAAAGGAAAGATTGCTATCCGTGGCGGATCAAACGGCGGACTGCTGGTTGGTGCATGTATGACACAGCGTCCCGATCTGTTTAAAGTTGCTTTGCCTGCTGTTGGTGTAATGGACATGCTGCGTTATCATTTATTCACCATCGGTTGGGCATGGGCGGTAGAATATGGCCGAAGTGATAATCCTGAGCATTTCAAGTTTCTCATCAACTATTCACCGCT
>JANOIQ010000341.1:0-2012 GCA_031407835.1 Chitinophagaceae bacterium | reverse complement strand
TGATTTTGCTGATTGGTCTTTTTATTTACATTGGCCATGGCGTACTGGTTCCCATTTATTTCTCAATTCTGTTATCCATTCTTTTATTACCTGTAACAAATCTGCTGGAGCGATTCTATTTCCCGCCAACACTTGCCAATTTTACCGCAGTGATTCTGGCTCTGGCATTTATTGCCGGTGTTGTGTACCTGCTTTCATCGCAGATGTCAAGCTTTTTTAATGATGTTCCTTCTATCAGGGCTCATCTGGCCGAACATATTACCTCCTTTCAAAAATGGCTTGCACAAACCTTCCATATCAGCACTGCTCAACAAAAAGTGTTACTTGAAAATGCCAGCGAGGATGTAAGGCAAAACAGCGGACAATATCTGGGTCAAACTTTTTTAACCCTTACAGAAACTGTAGTACTGGTGATATTGGTGGCTATCTATTCATTTTTGATTCTCTGTTACAGGCATTTAATTAAACGTTTTTTATTTGCTGTATTCAGCAGCCAGCATAAAGAAAGTGTGCAGCATGTTTTACTTGAATCAAAACAGATTATTCAAAAGTACATGAGTGGGTTGCTAATTGAAATGGCCATTGTTGCCACCTGCAACACGACTGTGTTATTATTCATCGGGGTGCCCTATCCTGTTTTCCTGGGCGTGCTGGCAGCAATACTCAACATTGTTCCATATATAGGTTTTTTTACCGGCTTGCTATTTACAATACTTGTAACTCTCAGCAGCTCCTCAGGTATACAACAGATTATCTGGATCATTGTATGTATGGAGGTCATACATTTTTTAGATGCAAATTTTTTAATGACCAAGATCGTTGGCTCAAAAGTAAAGATCAATGCACTGATGACAATCGTTGGCGTTGTAATAGGAGGTACACTGATTGGTTTACCCGGAATATTTCTTGCTCTGCCTACAATTGCTATTATGAATGTGATTTTTGCAAGAATTGATACATTGAAACCCTGGTCTATTTTATTAAGTGATGACCGGGAGAACATTACTCAAAAAAGAATCCTGCGGCATCTGCAAAAAATAGGCAGTAAAAAAAAATAAAGCATCTTCTGTTTTGTCCCGAATCTGCTCAATTCTTCCTGCTCATCAGCTTTTCCCGATCTTTACATTTACCGGTTTAACATTCTCTTTCATCATTCTGTTGTTCTTTTGACGCTGTTACAATGAAACCTTTCTACTTTTTTTGTTTTATACTGCTGGTCCATTTTTCTGCTGCTGCACAGTTTAATCAGCTGATTTTGCGGAAGAATGGTATTGCACAAAAACGTTACAGCGAAGGTTCAGTGATTACGATTCAAACAAAACTGGGATTAAAGTACAGCGGCACCATCTATCTTATTCAAAACGACAGTATCTTTTTTTCCGGTAGCGGAATTCATAAAAATGATATCGTTGCTGTGTTCAAAAATTCAGGTGCAAAAGAACGCATCATCCCCTTCAGTAAAGAAGCGTTTCTTTATGCCAATGCAGGTATCCCTCTTTTTACCGCAGGCCTGGTGATCAGTGGTCAACCTTTTGTTACCTCATTGATTGCGGGAGTAACACTTGTGTATGCGCCTATCTTATTCTACAATATCAAACGGGTAATCACCAAAGGAAACAAACGTTATCCCATCGGTGAAAAATACGATCTGCAGGTGCTGGATCTGTACAAAGCTGAAAAAGTTCCCAACTAAAATCCATATTGTATATTGCAGCAATGGCTGAAAAGAAAAAAGCAACCAAGAAATCATTTCTGCAAAGAACGTTTCGTTTTTTGAAACGTCTTTTCCTGTTCTTATTCATTGCACAGTTTATTTATATCCTTTTATTAAAATGGGTAAACCCTCCCATCACTATAACACAGCTGGTAAGTGTTGTAAAAGGTGATGGATTGAAACGGGATTATGTATCTATTGAAAACATGTCGTCTAATGCAAGGCTTTCTGTAATTGCATCAGAAGATCAGCTATTCCCCGATCATGGTGGTTTCGACTGGAAGCATATTGAAAAAGC
>JANOIQ010000318.1:0-8177 GCA_031407835.1 Chitinophagaceae bacterium | reverse complement strand
TTGTATTGCATATATCGACAATAAAGAAATTACGATTGAAGAATTGATGAAGCATGTAAAAGCTCCTGACTTTCCAACTGCCGGCACAATTTATGGCATGGAAGGAATCAAAGCTGCTTATCATTTCGGAAGAGGAAAAGTGGTACTGCGTGGTAAGTTAACAGTTGAAACAAAATCAAGCGGAAGAGAACAGATCATTATTACTGAAGTTCCTTACCAGGTGAATCGTGATGCGTTGACGTATAAAATCGGTCAGCTCGTAAACAATAAAATAATTGAAGGTATTGTTCACGTTAACAACGAGAGTAACCAGAAAGAAGGGACAAGAATTGTTATCGATCTTAAACGTGATGCTGTTGCCAACGTAATCGTTAACCAGTTATATAAATTCACTGAGTTACAAACTTCATACGGTATAAATAATGTGGCCCTTGTAAAAGGCAGACCAAAAACATTGAACCTGAAAGATCTTATTTCAGAGTTTATTGAATTCCGTCATGAAGTGGTGATCCGTCGTGCTAAATATGAACTTCGTAAAGCACAGGAAAGAGCACATATTTTATTAGGCTATTTAATTGCACTGGATCATTTAGATGAAGTGATTGCATTGATCCGCAGTTCACCAACACCTGATGTGGCAAAAGAAAACCTCATCAATGCAGGTTGGGGATTAGATGAAATACAGGCAAAAGCCATTCTGGAACTGCGTTTACAGCGCTTAACCGGTATGGAAAGAGATAAGATCAAGAATGAGTATGATGAATTAATGAAACTTATTAATCATTTAACAGAGTTGCTTGGCAGTGAAACATTACGTTTTGAATTGATCAAAACTGAATTGCTTGAAATCAAAGCAAAGTTTGGTGATGCCCGCAGAACTGAAATCACTTATCTCGATGATGAAGTTCGTATTGAAGATCTCATTAAAGAAGAAGATGTGGTAATCACTATTTCACATCATGGTTATATCAAACGTACATCAGCTTCAGAATACCGTCAGCAGCGCAGAGGCGGAAGGGGAGCAATCGGCAGCAAAACCAGAGAAGAAGATTATGTAGAACATCTCTTTGTTGCATCTACTCACCATACCTTGTTATTCTTTACCGAAAAAGGCAGGTGTTACTGGTTGAAATCGTACGAAATTCCTGAAGGTGATAAAACAAGCAAGGGCCGTGCTATTCAAAACCTGATGCAATTACCGCCGGATGATAAGGTGAGAGCAATCATTGATGTAAAAAATCTCGACGATGAAGAATTTGTGAAGAATCATTACATTGTATTGTGTACCAGGAGAGGCACCATCAAAAAAACACTTTTAGAAGATTTTAGCAGACGCCGTGCAACCGGAGTGAATGCAATTAACATCATAGAAGGCGATCAGTTGCTGGAAGCGAAGATGACAGATGGCAACAGTGAAATCATGATGGCAGTAAAAAGCGGAAGGGCCATACGCTTCCCTGAAGCCAAAGTAAGACCAACCGGTCGAGGTGCCATTGGCGTTGCTGGTATTGAAGTGGATGATGAGAAAGATGAAGTTGTTGGTATGATTTGTGTCAATAAGGATGATACTTCAAGAACAGTATTGGTGGTTAGTGAAAAAGGATATGGAAAGCGTACCGCTTTTGAAGAATACAGAATGACGAACAGGGGTGGAAAAGGAGTGAAGACAATCAACGTAACTGATAAAACAGGTCCATTGGTTGGTATGCTGGAAGTAACAGAAAAAGAAGATCTGATGATCAGTTGTAAGAGTGGTGTTACCATTCGTATGAAAATGAACCAGATCAGTGAACAGGGAAGAGCAACGCAGGGAGTAAAATTAATAAGGGTAGATGATGGAGATGAAATTGCAGCCATAACAAGGTTAGATGAAAGTAATGTGATTGAAGAAGAATTGATTTTACCAACTGACATTACAGAAACACCTGAAGCGACTGAAACAACTGAAACACCAGATGAACCGGAAGTAACTGATTCACCAGAATAATTTGATCATTAATAAATCTCAAATAAAAGGAAAATGAAAAAATTTCTTTTCGCAGCGATTGCTGTTATGTTTTGCCTCGGTCTCTCAGCTCAGGACATTAAGAAAGTAAAGGCTGCTTTTGACAAGAAGGATTGGGTGAAGGCTAAAGAATCTGTTGATCTGGCAATGGCCAATGAAAAAGAACAGAAGAACTGGGAAGCCTGGTATTACAAGGGATTAATCTATGGACAAGTTGCAAAAGATGCCAATCTTAAAGCAACTGTTCCAGATGCATGGATACAGTCTTTCCAGGCTTATCAAAAAGCAATGGAACTGGATTCAAAGCAAACAGAGCTGTACATGATGACCCGCAGTTATCCCATTTTTGATAACTACCTGGAATTACAGCGTGAAGGAAATGCTTTTTACAATAATAAAGAATATGATAATGCGCTTCAGCGTTACAAGCAGGCGGACCAGGTAGGACGTTTCATTTACAAAAGCAAATGGGCGCTTACTGCTGTTGATACCATTCTTTACTATTATGCCGGCGCAGCTGCCATGCAGTTGGAAAAGATGGATGAGGCGATTTCTTATTTTCAGAAGATATGTGATTCAAGTATTGCAGGTGAAGGATTTGATGTTTGTTACCGTTATGTAACTTATTATTACGATCAGAAAAAGGACGAAGTAAATGCACAGAAATATGCAGCTTTAGGACGTAAGATGTATCCAAACGATACATATTATGACAAGTTGGATCTGGATAAAGCAAAAAAGAAAGGCGTAGGACCTGAGCTATTTAAAAAGTATGATGAGGTAATAGCAAAAGAGCCGAAGGATTATGAAATGCGGTACGACTATGCAGCCGAAATGTTCAACTGGTTGTATATGGATCAGAAAACAGCTGCTGATCAGAAGCCTGCTTATTTTGAAAAGATCATTACACAGTTAAAAGCCTGTATAGAGTTGAATCCAAAAGAACCGGATGGTCATCTGTTAATGGGTAAGGCTTATTTCAATGAAGCTGCAGCCATCCAGGATGAAATGAAACTGGTAAAAGGAACTGCACCTGCAGAAACTCAAAAGAAGGCAGAATTTAAAAAGAGAATGGAAGAGCGGATGAAAGAAGCTATTCCGCATCTGGAAAATGCTCTGGCCATTTACGAAGCTATGAGTGCAGATCAGTTAAAAGATAAAAGAAACAAGAATGAATATAAAACATCCTTATACCTGTTAACTGATGCATACCGTTTCCTTGGAAATACAGAGAAAGAAAAAATGTACCAGAAAAAGTATGATGTATTGAATCAGTAATTTATTTCATTTTACAGAAAGAGGCTGTCCAAACGGATAGCCTCTTTTTATTATATTTAAACAAACAAGCGCATCATGTCATTATTATTGAACCGATCTGAGTTTGGTGATCCGAAAAATGCAGGGAATGTTTTAAGCAAGGAAGAAGCCACTCAATTATTGAATGATTGGGTGAAGAATGATCGCCTGCAGCTCCACATGAAACAGGTTGCCCATTTAATGCGTTACTGGGCTGCTGAACAGGAACATGTAAGTGAAGCCGATCAATGGCGTTGGGAAATAGCCGGACTATTACATGATGCGGATTGGGATCAATGGCCCGAACAACACTGCAAAAAAATTATTGAAGAACTCGAAGTAAGAAAGATTGATCCGGAAATTATCCGTGCCATTGCAAGTCATGGTCCAAATCATTTCGGTGTAGAACCTATAACCAGGATGGACAAGATGTTATTTGCCTTTGATGAACTTAGCGGGTTGATTCATGCGTATTCTTTAATGCGCCCTGAAGGTTATGCAGGAATGGAATTGAAAGGCGTGAAAAAACGGTTAAAGGAAAAAAGTTTTGCAGCGAATGTAAGCAGGGAAGAAATTGCTGATGCAATGAACAGGGCTGGTGTGGAGCTGGATGTGATTATTGCGTTTATTATTGAGAAGCAGCAAAGTTTATAAAAGTAAAGTTCTTGTGTCAAATAAAGGAATACGCCGTAAGGCGTGGTTAAAATCACAAAAACTGTAACTCCCATAAATAACTCCACCAGTTTAGGATTAATTGTTACTACGCCTAACGTCCGATAACACTACATTATGTTACTTAGCTACAGGTCATTGTACAGCAGGTTTTGTAAATTGTTTAAAACAAAACCTGCGGTGGGGGCAAAGAAAAAGGGGGATGTGGAAAGTAGAATATTGGGTTTCTATAACAGCTATTTTATGCTATTGTGTTTTAACTACTTTAGGATGCCTATTTCTCGTAATCCAGTTATCAGAGCTACTGTTCCAAGTAAAAATCCTCCACAAATAGCAATTATTGTTTTCCATGATTTTAAAAACATTCTAAGATATTTATCTTCGTTAAAAGATGCTATGCCTTTGTTATTAATTTTAAACTGCGTCTTATAAATATCATTTGAATTATTAAGCATATCTACTTCGTTATCTTGATGCTTAAACTCTACAAACATCATTCTTGCTGCATCATTAATTACTTCTTTCCCAAACAATATGGATAATTGATTATTTATAAAGTAAACATCAACCCATTTATAATTTTGTAAGGGGTTGGGCTTTTCATCCGTTGTTACTCTTTCGGTTTGTTTTTTAAGAATCTTCAATACGTAGTGTGTGGCTAATAGCTTATACTCTTTATAAAACATGTGTTCAATATATTAAACTGTTACAAATAGAGCAGGGTGTTCCCAATCATTTCTTCCCCCAAATGATTGGAGATTATAATGCGTAAAAATTTGATAACACAATATTATGTCTAAGTATCTCGGTTCTTGTGCAGCATGATTCGTAAGTTTTTCAATCCGAATCATGCGCAGCGGGGGCAAATGAGGGTTATAACGGTAATTATTTCCCTGATAGGAATTTCACAATTAATAAAGCTATTGTTAATATGGATACCCAGAATAAAACATTTCTTTGATTTTTGATTTCAGCATAATCAACTAAATCAGTTGTAAGTTTTTGGTTTTCACTCCTTAATTTTTGCATTTCTAAATTCCACCTTTCTTCTTTTCCTTTTGATTCAACTAAAGCCTGATTGTATCTTTCTTTAAAATTAGCTTCCAACAGGAAAGATGCTGTCATGTTGTTTTTTGATAAACATCTTCCTTCTTTTGTTGTAATTGTATTTATCACTCCACATAATTCAAGTTTGGTTACAAGGTTAATGATAAAATCATCTGATTCGTCTTTGAATAATATATCCCTATAATCAAACTCAGATTTTCCTTTATTTCTTATTATCTCATCTAATAGAGTATCTAAATTTTGTGCTTCTTCTTCTTTGATACTCATAGCAGGGTGTATTTAATTTTAGAGGACTTCAATATACTCAAGATAGTTGTACTTCCCATTAGTGGGTGGGTCTTTAGCGAAGCAGTACTTAACATAAAAGTTAGTTATAAGTGTCGCTGCCGGTTGAGTATTACCGTTAGTAAAGCTGTGAGCTTATGACTTTCCAATGAGGGGAAGGCAAAAATTTTGCAGGGCTTTCGTGTGTTTGCAATTTTTGCCTTCCCCTCATTGGTTAGGAGTATGCGATTTGGGCAGCGATCTCTGATAACTTTATATTATGTTACACAGCTACGGCTTTGTGTAGCTGATGTGGTATATTTTTCTTCACCACATCAGCGCAGTGGGAAAAGCGGGAAGGGGGATTCAGGGAAAAGAAACGAAGCTGATGAATTACCATTCGATTATAAAAATATTGTTGGCCCCGGAATAAGTGAAAGTTTTATCAGAGAGAAATTTGCATCCTATGATAAAATCTACGGGGTATTCGATGTTAAGCATTTGTCTAAGGAAGATATGGCCAAAATTAAAATCTTGGATTATAAGTCCTGCTGCAAATTCTGAAACTGGCATTCTCCCTTCAATAGGATGGATAGTAAATGTATCTTGAATTTTCTTTAGCAGTAGAGTTTCAATTGCAGATAATGCAAGATAATTTTCATACGCTCCAGTGTCTATAATAGCCTTTAATTTTATGCCTTCATTTTTCTCATTGTAAAGTACTACGTCATTTACAATAGGGAATCCATTAATAATAGAACCTTCATATTTCATAGTGTTACATTTACTTTTTATCTTCTCAATCATTTCTTTTCCCCATCCCCTTGAAGCGGGAGCGGCTGTTTAACATAATATTAATTATACGAATAAAATTAATACTTGAAATATGCCATTTCCTCGGTAAGATCAAGATATGGATGGGTTTCAGCTAAAGCCAAAGCCTTTTCCAGATGCTGTTTTAAAAACTGCTGATGCTGATTGGAACCCGGATGAAATGCTTTGTGGTTTTTAGCCGTTACAATCTGTTTGATTTCTTTGCTTAATTGTACAGTCGATTCCTGGAACGCATAATCAGAAAATTTTTCCATTACAAACTGTGTTGCCGCATAATTGGGATGTGCCAGGTCAATATCATAGAAACGGTAATCTCTCAGAACATCAATTACCAGTTCATAAGCCGGGAAATAAAACAGCCGGTCGAACTTGTTTACAAGGTGATGAACGGTTTCAAGCAGGCGTGCCTTGTTGCGGTTATTTTCCACTACGCCATCTCTGAGATGCCGTACAGGGCTGATGGTGAAAATAATCTTCAGCTTTGGATTAAAATGAAACAATTGGTGCAGCGTATTATCGAATGTGGCAATCTGTTCGTCAATTGGAATCAGATATTTATCAAACCACTGGGCCGGTGCTTTATGGCAATTGGCAACAAATTGACCCGTTTCCTTCAATTTATATACAAAGGAAGAACCAAGCGTAATAATGATCCATTCTGCATCCTTTAAAAAATCATGAGCTTTCTGCTGCGATTGGTTGATCTGTGTAAGACAGGCTTCCTTATCAGGATTGGAAAAACGGCTGTGATGATTCCAGCTTTGCCACAGTTCATTGTATTGAAACAGATCCTGCTCACTGTACTGTTTGCATTGTATATAAGAAACCAAACTGCTGCAAACACTCATCGGCTCAAATAAAATTCCATTTGGATTTTGCAGCGTTTGAAATTTCAGTTCCTGCAGATTGTTACCTATGTGTTCTGTAAAGCAACTTCCAACCAGCATCATTTTATGATGATATGTTATGGGTGTTGCCAAAGGTTTGATATCAATGTTGGTGAGAAAGTTCATCAGATAAATAATTGATCTGCGAGTTGCAGACTTTTTTGTAAGGCTTCTTGATTTATATGCAGATCGGTTTCGGTTTCAAAAAATCGGATCATCTTTTCAGTATCCATATTTCCTACCAGTTCATCATTGGCCATGGGGCATCCGCCGATTCCTTTTAATGCCCCATCAAAACGTCGGCAGCCGGCATTGTATGCAGCTTCCAGTTTTTCTTTCCAGTTAAATGAAGTTGAATGCAGGTGAACACCAATTTCTGTTTGTAGTAACTGCTGAATTAAAAAGGCAGTCATTCGTTTCACCTGTTCTGCAGTTGCTAATCCAACAGTATCGGCTAAAGAAAGTATTTCAATATCTAATGCTACCAGTTTTTCAGCCCATTCAAAAACAATTTCTTCACTCCATTTATCGCCGTAAGGATTTCCAAAACCCATAGACAAATAAACCACTAACTGTTTCTTATTTTTGATACAAAGTTCCTGAATCGCTTCTACTCTTTTTAATGATTCGTTAATTGAACTGTTTGTATTACGCTGCTGAAAGGTTTCTGAAACAGAAAACGGAAACCCGAGGTAAGTGATTGCATCAAACATAACTGCTTCTTCTGCTCCCCGTTCATTCGCAACAATCGCCAGCAATTTTGTTTTACTGTTCTGAAAATCTAAATTTCTTACAACCTCTTTTGTGTCGGCCATTTGAGGGATTGCTTTGGCTGAAACAAAGCTGCCGAAGTCAATTGTATCAAAACCAACCTGCAGTAAACTATTAATGTATTCAATCTTTTTTTCAGTAGGAATAATTGTCTTCCATCCCTGCATGGCATCACGGGGGCACTCGATGAGTTTAATGCTTTGTTGTTTCATCATAATGATTATGCAAAAGTAAGCGAAGCATCAGTCTTAAACCCTCAGGGAGTCCATCTTTTCACGCATTTTATTAAAGAACTTATTCCTTTCTTTTTCACCCGTTCCACTGATCTGGTGTGAGCGGCTCACAAGGGTAAAGAAATTCTCAAAGGCTTTTTGTGTAAA
>JANOIQ010000175.1:0-5412 GCA_031407835.1 Chitinophagaceae bacterium | reverse complement strand
TCGATGCCGCAGTTCTCCAATACTTTGGGATGCACCATACCGCAACCTAATATTTCTAACCAGCCGGTTTTTTTACAAACATTGCAACCTTCACCATTGCAGAGTAAACAGCTGATGTCCATTTCGGCACTTGGTTCGGTGAAGGGGAAATAAGAAGGACGGAAACGAACCTTTACATCTTTGCCAAACATTTCCTGCACAAAGAAATACAGTGTTTGTTTGAGATCGGCAAAGCTTACTTTTTCATCTACATACAAACCTTCCACCTGGTGAAAGAAACAATGACTTCTTGCAGAGATGGTTTCGTTTCGGTATACACGGCCGGGAGTAATAATTCGAATGGGCAACTTCCCTTTTTTCATTTCATGAATCTGCACATTGCTGGTATGTGTGCGCAGAAGCCAGGCAGGATTGGTGCTGATATAAAAGGTATCCTGCATATCACGGGCAGGATGGTTCTCCGGCAAATTCAATGCAGTGAAATTATGGAAGTCGTCATCAATTTCAGGACCTTCAGCAACAGCAAAGCCTAAACGCTGAAAAATATTCACAATGCGATTGCGCATTAAACTGATTGGATGGCGGCTGCCAACAGGCAATGCATCGCCGGGTAATGTAAGATCAATGTTACTTTCAGTTGCAGCTTCTCCATTACCGGTTAACGATTTCCATTCTTCATACTTACCTTCAGCAAATTGTTTGAATTCGTTCATGCTCTGGCCAAAGGCTTTCTTCTGTTCAGTGGCAACGTTTTTCATTTCGCCCATGAGCGATTTCACCAATCCTTTGGTGCCAAGAAATTTAATACGGTATTCTTCCAGCGCCTTAGCACTATCAACCTGCAAAGTCTCAATTTCTTTGCGTAAGGTTTCGATCTGTTGTAACACCTGTTCCATGTCGCAAAGATAAGGTGTGAGCCACGATTTGGGCAGATTTTACTGATTAGCCGGATCATAAATAAAAGTTCAAATCCGGCCTGCTATTACTTCATACATCGTACTTCATACATCGTACTTCTTTCTTATGTTTGCCACCGAAACGGAATTACATGAATGATTCAATGCTGATTAAAGACTTTCTGCAACCCCTTGATTTGCCTGCTATTCTGGGCGATGATGAACTGAACAATGCACAGTTGGGATATCATATAAAGAGCTATACTTCTTCTTTCCCGGATATTGAAACGGCCGATATTGTTTTTTTAGGTATTACTGAAGAACGGGGAACCGGCAATGGTGTTTCTAATGGACATGCTCCTGACCTGATCCGCAAAAATTTATACCGCCTTTATAACTGGCATCCTGATGTACAGATTGCTGATATCGGAAATATTAATTCAGGTGCATCTTTAAATGATACCTATGCTGCAGCAAAAGCGGTAATAGCTGAAATGGTTGCTGCAAAAAAAACAGTGATAATTTTAGGAGGCAGTCATGATTTAACACTTGCACAGTATGGCGCTTATGTTCAGCAAGAGCAGATCATTGAAGCAAGTTGTGTAGATGCATTCATCAACCTGAATATGGAAACAAGGTTAAGAAGTGAAAATTTCTTAATGGAAATGCTGACGGGTGAACCGAATTTTATCCGTCATTATAATCATATCGGCTTCCAGAGTTATTTTGTTCATCCCAATATTCTGCAAACAATGGATCGGTTACGTTTCGATTGTTTTCGTGTAGGTGTGGTGAAAGATGCACTGGAAGAAATGGAACCCGTTATCCGCAGTTCCAACATGCTGAGTATTGATATGGCAGCTATGGCACATGCTTATGCACCGGCCAACAGAACTACACCGAATGGATTAAGTGGCGAAGATGTCTGCACACTCACCCGTTATGCAGGGCTCAGTGAAAATTTAAGCTCACTTGGTATTTATGGATACAATGCAAAGAATGATGTGTATGAGTTAACTGCCATACAGGCTGCACAAATGATCTGGTATTTTATTGATGGAAAAAGTAAATCAAAAACGGAAGCACCCATTAAAGACAGGCATCAGTTTACAGAATATCATACAACCATTTCAGAAGCAGATACGGTTTTTCTGCAGAGCAAAAAAACAGGCCGATGGTGGATGCAGTTGCCCAACCAGAAATTTATTGCCTGCAGCGGAACAGATTATCAATTGGCCATACATAGTGAAATCCCTGAACGTTGGTTGAGGGCGCAGGAGAGAGATTAATAATCCGAAAACTATAAAGATGGAAAACAATCAGCAACATTCGGGAACGGACTTACTAACAGATATACAGTATCAGCTTGTACAGGCAAGCACAGGCAAACGGTTCATAAATTTTCTGGTTGACAGGGTATTATTTATGCTGATTTTCGTTGGTGGGACTTACGCTCTTGCTTCATCAAACCCAGAAGCCTTTTCCTGGATTGATGACAGCAGTATCGGGTTTAATATTATTGACAGATTGATAACTCTGATCATGTACGGATTATTCATGTTTGCCTGTGAAGCATTATTCAGAGGAAAATCATTGGGTAAATTAATTACCGGAACAAGGGCAGTAAATCAGGATGGAACACCCATTACAATACAAACAGCTTTGATGCGTGGATTAAGTCGTATGGTTCCTTTTGAAGCATTCTCAGCTTTAGGTACACCAAGTTTTCCATGGCACGACAAATGGACCGATACTTATGTGATTGATGAAAAAACTCAAACTATCATTTAAGAATTACAGAATAATTATTTTTTTGAAAAGTATAAAACGGTTATACTACTTCTTCAATGATATAGCCTGTTCCGTTAAATTCAGCTGAATCACCTTTTTTTAAATGCATCAGTTGTTTGCCCAATGGTGATTCAGGTGATAATGCAATGATGAGCTGTTCATCCACAGTTATTTTACCAAGGCCAAGGCTGATAAAGAAATATCCTTTGTTTGTTTTTACCAGGCTTCCTCTAACAACCTTTTCTAAATGAAGTGAGGAGTCAATTTTTTCCAGCACTGCTTGTTGTTTCAATGCTTCTCTCAATTGCCTGCTGCTGTTTTCCTGTTCAATCTGCAGCATAGCTAAAGCAGTTTCATGTTTATCGCCTGCTGTGCTTTTTGTTTCGTTGCCTGCACTATCGGTAAGGTCTTGCAGGTTTTTTTGCAACACCTTGATTTTATCCTCAACAATCACAACATACTGCTGATATATTTTTTCTTTAAACGTCATGAATAGGTTAATGAAATAAGTATAAAGAAGACAGATGATTCAATAATTGAATCTTAATTAATGAAATAGAAAACAATGCTTAAACCAGTTCTTTTGCTTTTCTGATCTGGTATTCACTGCCCATGATGATCAGCCGTTCACCTTCGTTAATGAAGTAATCGGGTTGCGGATTGAGTGTATAATTATTTTTATTTTTAATGCCAAGCAATGTACATCCGCATTTCTTCCAGAGGTCCAGATCACCAAGTGAAGTAGCATTGTTGGCAATGATTTCTTCTACTTTAAACTCTGTTGTATTCCTTGTGCCCATTAATGAAAGCAGCTCTGCCACATCAGGAATCAATACCATCGTGGCCATGTGTGCTCCTCCAATTTTATCGGGCATAATAACATTGTTAGCTCCGGCAACACGAAGCTTGTTTACACTGCTGTCCTGTGATGCACGACTGATGATAACGATGTTGGGATTTAACTGTCTTGCCGTTAACACCATAAATAAATTATCCGCATCAACAGGCATGGTGGCAATAATGGCACGTGCCCGTTCAATTCCTGCTTCAATCAGCACTTCATCCCTGGTTGCATCACCTTTTACAAAATGGGGGACAGGAAATGGAAGATTTTGTGGCAGATCATGTTTTTCTTCCAGCACAACAAACGGAATATGATTGTCGTGCAGTACCTGTGCACATTCCGTACCGTTACGGCCAAAGCCACAAACAATAACATGATTATTGAGATGGTGAATAGCGTTATCCATTTTCAAGTGTTTATATTGACGAATAAATTCTCCATCGAGTAAGTAACGGGTGAGAAAAGTAACAAAGAAGGTAAAGGCCCCGATATTAACGATAATAATAATAATTGTAAATACTCTTCCGGCGGTAGATAATGGCTCAACCTCCATATATCCAACTGTGCCAATAGTGATCACTGTCATATACAGGGCGTCAAAGAAAGAAAATCCTTCAATGATCATGTATCCAACCGTGCCTGAAAGGAGGAGTGCGAAAAATAAGCAGAGCGGAACCAGTAATCCTTTAAAATATCTCAATCGTTTCAACCAGTACATGTTTAAAATTAAGCAGTTAGCAGTGGATGTCAAAGTGAAGTGAAAGAAACTTGTATATTTATTGCATGGAGCAAAAAAGTACCGGGTTTAAGGTTACAGGTTTAATGTTTGTTGGTATTGAAAATTATTTTTTTCAAAGGAAGCTTTTTAGTTCTTACCTCTTAGTTCTTACTTCTTTCTTTATTCTTTCCTCCTGCTCCACACCGCAAAAGCTGTCAAAAGAATTAAAGAAGAACCTGCTGAATGACTCTGCACTCGCCAATGCATTTGTTGGTGTTGCTGTTTATCATGTTGAGAAAAAGCAATTCCTGTATCAGCATAATAGCAATAAATATTTTGTACCGGCCAGCAATACAAAACTTCCAACACTGTATGCAGGTTTGAAATATCTTGGCGACAGCCTTATTGGTTTAAAGTATGCCGAACAGAACGATACATTATTTCTGCAACCAACAGGAGACCCTACTTTGCTACACCCTGATTATAAACAAAATCCTGTCATTGATTTTCTGAAACAGCAGAATAAAACAATGGTTATCACAAATAACAACTGGAAGGCAGAAGCATTGGGCTATGGCTGGGCATGGGATGATTACCTGGGTTATTACATGGCCGAACGGAGTTCCATGCCAGTGTATGGAAATATCATCAAATGGATTCAGCAGCGTAGCATTGAGAAAAAGGAAACGGGAAATGATACATCGGTATCTGTATTCACCGATCCGGAAATTAACTGGGATGCAAATTTTTCAACAAAGAAATCGGCAGCATTTGAGGTAATCCGTCCACGCACAGAAAATGTCTATACCATTCATGAAGGAAAAGAAATGAAGCGGGAGCTGGAAATACCTTTTGTTACTAACGGACTGCAATCAGCATTGGAGCTGTTAAAGGACACTTTGCATAAGGAGATTACTGAATTCAATTATCAAATCTCCAAAAATCCTGAGCGGAGTCGATGGACAAATCTCCAAATCATTCATTCGCAACCCAGCGATTCTATGTTCAGGCCGTTGATGCATCGCAGCGATAATTTCTTTGCCGAACAAACACTGATGATGGTCAGTAATATTTTGTTGGGTTATATGGATGAACAAAAACTGATTGATACCTTATTAAAAACAGACTTAAAGGGGTTTCCCCAGCAACCCAAATGGGTAGAT
>JANOIQ010000169.1:0-4129 GCA_031407835.1 Chitinophagaceae bacterium | reverse complement strand
ATACAAGGATATTGAGTTGGTGATGCAATCGCAAAAATCATTGGTTGATGTGGTTGGAAAATTTACTCCTAAGATTGTAAAAATGGATGGTGCCAAACACAGGAGCTGGAAGCAGAAAGACAAAGAGCAGGTGATGGGTGAATAAGTAAACCCGCCATACAATATGGCGGGTTTTTTATATCAACGACATGTTACTTCTCATTCAACCACCACCCTAAACGTATTCACCAATTTCTTTTCACTTACTCGTAAAGTATAAATACCTTTTGCCAAACCTTGTGGCAACAGTACTTTGTTTGCACCTTGCAGCAGCAACTGTTTATGCTGCATCATTCTTCGCCCGGTTATATCATACAACTCAATGGAATAATTATTTCGTTGTTTCGCATTGGCAAAAACATAACCACTGCCTGCAGGATTCGGATATATTTTCAGGATGGCAGTTTCTGTATTGTTCGTCGGCACACCTGATACAATATTGTTGATGTTTACATAATGCGATAGTGCTTTGATATATGCAGCCTGGTAATAAATTGCAGGCTCTGTTACACTCCAGCTTCCATCGGGCCAAACGGTATTCCAATCCAAATAACTTTTTTGTATTGGTTGGTTGGCAGGAGGTGATACCGGTGTTCCAGCTCCATCAGTTGCATAATTTTTATTAGGCCCACCGGGTAAATAACCGGGTGGTGGTCCGTTGAGTGATGTAAGCGCATTATCCCAGGCAGAACCATGACTGAACCAAGAATGAAAAAATTCATTCACACAATGATCGCCTCCATAACTATACATATTACTGAGGTAACAAAGATTGAGCGGATTAACGCCATGTAAATAATGCAGGATCTCCTCTCCTTTTAATTTATATTCATCCGCATTGGCAACATCCACAGCAAACGTAACCATATCGTAATTAATATTGGCTACCTGCGATTTGATGCTGTTACTTCCCCAATGATACATGCTTTCTTCTATAAAACCTCTGTATGGATCTTTGTTTGCTCCACGGTTAAAACGATAAAAATCCATGCCGGTAGTGGTGGCTTTTTTATTCTTAATATTTTGTGCTACAGATAATGTTGCATTGGGTAATGATGCATAAAATAATAAAGCTTCACCAAAATCAATATTATAGGGTCCCCACCAAAACTGGTTGATGAAAGGGCTGCTTGTATAATTCAGATCAACAAAATCACGATAAACAGTATTGCCTGTAGCAGCGAAAAGATAAATGGCCGTTTGCAATTCAATTTGCTGTTGGTTTTCTAATGTTTCATCTGCATCACCAGCTGTTATAAACACACTGGCAGATTGATTATCGCAATTGGTTTGCTTCACAGCAATACTTCTGTAGTTGTTGAAGCCATTGATTGCTCTTTGTTCTAAATCACTTGCATAAGCAGCCAATGATGGAAATTGTTTTAACACATAAGCTGCATGTGCAAACATACTTGCGTTGGCAATGGTTGCAGATGTGCAGCCACCGGGATAATAATATCTGAACCTTGCATCTGTTGATGGTGGTAATGTGCCAGCTCCGTCATTCGATAAATTACCAACTTTTAAAATGGATGAGCCATCCGGCAATTGCATCTTTTTTAAAAAATCCAGTTCCCATTTTACTTCATCAATAATATCGGGAATGCCATTCCCACTTTCAGGAATATTATAATCATCACCCCACACATGTTTATTTTCTGTGTAAGCTGTTAAGAGTTGATGAACGGGTTGTCGTGCAAAAGTGGTGTATTTATTATAGTCACCAGCATCCCACCAGCCACCGCTCAAATCTTTTTCAGTAGTTGCATCGCCAATTACTCCATTCAGAATTGATCTGGCATTTTTATCCTGTCTTGTTCCAATAAAACTTGCTCCATCTATCCATTTCGTGCTTTCAGCATAAGGCATCTCTTTAGGAGTATTGCATCTGTTATAATAATACATCCGCATGGAAACTTTCAATAGATCGTTGTACACATTATCATCAATCCTGAATTTAAATGACCCCACATTATTACCAATATCAAAAACATAATAGTCGCCCGGAGTTGTAACCGAAGAAAAATCAAACCACCATGCTTTGTCACCACTTGTTGCATCTGTTGCACCTGCATTCCATGCTGTAATGGTTCCTGTAAAAAAAACAGCATCGTCACTCCATTTTCTTACTTGATATTGATTGGCACCCGTTGATGGATTAAAAAAATCAGTACTGTTAAACCCGGTAACAGGATCGGAAATAACAGCCACTTTTTTTGATTGTGTCTTATAACCAAACTGATCAGTATGAATGAACTTAGAAACCGTTGGAGGCGCTGCAAATGTATTGTTCAACAGTATTGCAAATAATGTACTGAGAACGTATTGCCGACAGATAAGTTTTTTCATATCTCATAAATTTACCGTGTAAAGCTATTGATAATAAAAATCCAAAACTGAAGTAAAGATTTGAGCCGAACGTATCCTGTATCCACAAACTGGTGTCGGTTTTTCTTTTAACTTTATTTCATGAAAACAATCGGACTTATCGGCGGTATCAGCTGGCTTTCCACAATAGATTACTATCGTTTGCTCAACCAAAAAATTAATAAACAGTTGGGCGGGGTTCATTCTGCACAGATATTGCTCAGCTCTGTGAACTTCGACGAAGTGAAACGATTAACCCTCGCTGATGATTGGAATGGACTTGCCGGCATGATGAGTCGTGAAGCGAAACGGCTGGAACAGGCCGGAGCCGATTTTATATTAATTGGTGCCAACACCATGCACAATATTGCCGATAAAGTACAGGCATCCATCAACATTCCTTTAATTCATATTGCAGAGGAGGCAGGCAAAGAAATTGTAAAGCTGCAATTAAAGAAAGTAGCATTGCTTGGTACGAAGTATACCATGCAGCTCGATTTCTATAAAAATAAACTGGCTGAACAGGGAATTGAAACCATCATCCCGAATGAAGCAGATATTGAATATATCAACACTGCTATTTATGATGAAATGGGTAAGGGCATTTTTCTTCCCGAGCGGAAACAGGGGTTTATCCGCATTATCAATCAACTCAAAGAACAGGGAGCCGAAGGAGTGATTCTTGGCTGTACGGAAATTCCGATACTGATTCAACAGAACGACAGCCCTATTCCTGTTTTTGATACAATGGCTATTCATGTAAATGCGGCTGTTGAATTTGCATTGAGCTGATTCTGCCGATAAAACAGTTTTAACGACCCTTTTTACAAAAAACCCTTCACATATTAATAAACCTTCGTTTCTTAGCCATTCATTTAATTAAGTATATGAAGAAAATCATTGTTATGCTGGTAAGCATCTGTCTTACCACTGTTCTTTTTGCTCAAAGTAAGTATGATCATCGTGAAGCATTTCATCCATTCTTTTATCCGTATCCCGGAACGGAGATCAGGAGTGCAAGTGGTGAACCCGGTCCGAAATACTGGCAGAACAAAGCCAACTATTCCATTCAGGCAACTATTAACCCGGATGATCATAGTATTAAAGGAACAGTGGCGGTTAATTATATCAACAACAGTCCCGACCAGTTACGTTTTATCTGGCTGCAGTTAGATCAGAATATCTATCGCAAAGACTCCCGTGGTTCTGCAACAACAACTACACAGGGTGGCCGCTGGGCCAACGGACAGTTTACAGAAGGTGATGTGATTAAATCAGTAAAACTGGAAGTAAACGGAAAATTAATTGAACCGAAATTTTCCATCAGTGATACACGTATGCAGGTTTGGTTGCCCGAGGCATTAAAGAGCAATGGGGCAGCTGCAAAAATCATGATTGAATATGAATTTATTGTGCCTGAGTATGGTACAGACAGGATGGGCAGGCTGAAACAAAAAGATGGGATAATTTATGAAGTGGCACAATGGTTTCCCCGTGTATGTGTGTATGATGATTTGCTGGGATGGAATACCAATCCTTATCTTGGAGCAGGTGAGTTTTATTTGGAATATGGCGATATTGATTATGCCATTACTGCTCCATCAAAAATGATTGTTGTGGGTAGTGGTGAGTTAACCAATCCGCAGGAATGTTTAACAGCTGAACAACTAAAGCGCTGGAACGAAGCAAAGAACAGCGATAAAACAGTGATGATCCGCACAGC
>JANOIQ010000117.1:0-2699 GCA_031407835.1 Chitinophagaceae bacterium | reverse complement strand
GAGGCCTGAGGTGGTGTTGATGGATATTGGCCTGGGCTCTACTAATGGTATTGATCTGGTAAAGAAACTGAAGCCCCAGCATCCCGAAATTCTTTATATGATGTGTACCATCTATGAAGAAGATGAAAAAATATTTGATGCCCTGCGTGCGGGTGCCAGTGGATATATTCTAAAAAAATCTTCTCCTTCTAAATTAATCGAAGCTATTGGCGAACTGGTTGATGGTGGTGCACCGATGAGCAGCCAGATAGCTATGAAGGTTGTTTCCGCATTTAAAGGATTACCTGTGCAGGAAGCTGCTGCTGTTCCGGCTGTAATACAAATGGGCGATATAGCCGTTTTATCACGCCGTGAAAAAGAAATCCTTGAATGGCTGGCACAGGGAAAAATTTATAAAGAAATTGGAACAGAGTTAACCATCAGTCCTGAAACTGTCCGCAAACATGTATATCATATTTATGAGAAGCTTCACGTTAACAACCGTGTTGAAGCAGTGAATAAATATTATGGCCGCTAAGCAAAACTTACAAGTAAATAAAAAACCACCAGTTGGTGGTTTTTTATTTACTGAATTATTTTACCATTTCAGTTCAAGCTTATTATTTTTTCTGCCTACATCAGCCATACGAAAGCTGGGATCAATTTCAACTGTTGTTAATTCACTCAGTCGTTTATCAAATTCAATTTTTTCATAACAATCCCTATGTGCTAATTTTCATCTTTGCCAATTGGAAAACGTTGCTGGGAAAGAGCGGAAGCCAGTTATAACAGGTGAAAATTATAAAGTAAATGCTGTTCGGTTGCTGTTCATGTTGTGAGCGGATAGGCATAGATAAAAAAACTAAATCATCTGCAGGGTTCTAACTCCCGGGGTCGGAGGCGAGACCCCGGGCCGACGTAAACTTCTTTCTCCAGAATTGTTTTCAGCTAATGGGCTTGAAGTATTAGAAACTCTTGACCAGGCTGTTGCTAGACATCGCCTGAGAATTGCGAAGACTCGGCAGCGAAGGAAATATAGAGATGATTTTTGGGCTTTTGTAGTGTTATGAACTTGTCTGTAGTTGCAAACTACAGACAGCTTTCAGCTTTTTTTCTTTACTCATCGTTTACCACTAAAAGCTTTACTGGTTTGGAACACTATCGATAGCTGGGGGGATGTATGTATCTGGATAACCAAAAGATTTGTAAATACTATCCGCTTTCTTTATATCCTTAGTTACACCCCAACCATTTCTGTAGTATTGGATTAAAACTTCTCTACAACTTACATCTTCAGCTTTTGCTCCTTTATTCAATATATATATAAGAAATTCTGCTTCTGGTTTATCAAGTTTAAGAATATTTTTGGCATCAAATTTATTATCGAACATAATTTTTAAATAACTATTATAAAATTCATAATGACCAATCCCATGTTTTTGCATTTTTAAAGCATAAGGCATAATTTCATAATAATTATCTTCTTTATCGAAATGATTTGTAAGAGCCATATAACTGTCCAACTCACTATATTTCATTACATTTTTCTTCGCTTCTTGAATATTTTCATTCCTTTGATCACAGGAGTAAAACACCAAACAAAACACCAGCAAAAAACTTGTTTTTCTCATATTACTTTGTATTTAAAGGCTGTCCATTTTTAAAATAGACATATTTTCCGTCGCCCCGGGGTCTGGCTTGTCAAATCTCAATACCCGGGAAGCCGCCCCTGCCGACCCCGGGATTTCACCAGTTACATCACTTCTTCAATCCTCAGCAATTTACTGTACCCGCTTTTACCATCTTCATAAAAATGCCACACTTGAATGTTCATAGTGTAAGAAATCTGCTGCCAGCATCCATTTACCACTGGTTGGGTTATGATGTATATAATCCCGCTTTCATCACCACGGGGTCTGGCTTGCAAAATCTCGAATTCCAGTGTGTCGCCTATGCCGACCCCGGGCCGACGTAAAGTTGACTACTTATTGCGTTTAAGATAAGGCAGTAACCAATTAAGACTGTCAGGGAAAGCATACCCATGCTTTTTAAAATCTTTGGGCAGAATCAATAATGATGATATTAAAGGATTTGCAGGATTGTAAACAGCAGGAAAGGTTTTATGAAGTACAGACTTTGCAACAGTTGGGGAACTTATATCACTCATGTCATATAATGATGAGCCATTATAACTTTTTCCATTTACCTCAATTGTAAAATCAATCCAAATACCTCCTGCATTTCCTCGGCCACCTGCAGTGTATTTATAAACATATGCAACGCAAACCTTATGATTATTTTTCAAAGTTTTCTGTCTGATAATTCCCCAAATACCAGCAGCAATACACAGAACTACCAATGCTAGCCCTAAGACAATATTGATTTTTTTTGATTTTATCACTATTCTTTTTTCTCAGCAACGTCTCCGCCTCGGGACGTTGCGTATTACGAAGCTAAGGATTAACTTCATACCCAATGACCGTAAAGCAAACCTTACTGAATATTTTGGAAGATAACAAAAACATATACAAAAAAAACCGCCATGTGGCGGTTTTGTAGTTGCTGAATTATTTTACCATTTCAATTCAAGTTTATTATTTTTCCGATCCACATCGGCCATGCGGAAGGTAGGATCAATTTCAACGGTTGTTAATTCATTCAGTCGTTTGTCAAATTCAATAACATAAGTGGGATGCGTCCATTTCCATGCTGGATAAACT
>JANOIQ010000095.1:0-9738 GCA_031407835.1 Chitinophagaceae bacterium | reverse complement strand
AAAGGCAGTTGTTCAAAATATAATCGTTTTACCAACCCTAATTGCTCATCAGGTGAAATTTTCAGCGTATTGTTGATCCAGAATGAATCAACCGGGCCACTGATATTCTTATTGCCATACTGTAAACTGTCGATCCATTGCTGCATGGTGTCTTTGCCAATCCTTCTTGCTACTTCCTGGAAATAGGGTAATGAAGAAAACTTAAATGCCTGTTCCATTGTTAAATCCTGGTTCCACTCCTTCACCCATCTTTCCACACCATCCCATTTAATCAGCATTTTCTCATCAAAGATTTTTCCTGTTTCCAGACCAATGAGTGAGTTAACAATCTTAAAAGTAGATGCAGGAGTATAACGTTTCCTGTAATTAGCCGAGTCATATATAGTAAATTGCCCTTGCCCGTTATCAAGCAAAGCAAAGGTTCCTGTTACTTTATATTGATCGAAATATTGTTTCAGGTCATTATCAATAGTAAAGTTGTTAATGGAACAGGAGTTGAACAAGAAAGAAAACGCAATTGCAGCAACAGGAATAAAACGCATAGTTAATAGTTTGCACAAAAGTAAACGCTGATACTGTACAGATGATGAAATTTATATTGACAGTGGTTTCTTGTTGTTGAGGCGGCCAACAAAAGCCTTAAAAATTTTTATCTTCCTTTTAGGCAGTTACGTTCAATACGCCCAATTCCTTCCCAACTTTTGTAAACGCAGCAATGGCTTTATCAAGATGCTGCTTTTCATGAGCTGCACTTAACTGCACCCTTATTCTTGCCTGTCCTTTTGCAACAACAGGGAAAAAGAATCCAATCACATAAATACCTTCTTCGAGCAACCTCGCAGCAAAGTTTTGAGCAACCACTGCATCGTATAACATAATCGGTACAATGGGATGTTCGCCGGGTTTAATATCAAAACCGGCAGCAGTCATCTTCGTTCTGAAATATTTTGTGTTCACTTCCAGTTGATCTCTGAGTTCAGTTGTTTCGCTCAGCAAATCCATTACGGCAATGGAAGCACCAACAATACTTGGCGCCAGTGTATTTGAAAATAAATAGGGTCTTGATCGCTGGCGCAGCATTTCAATCACTTCTTTATGGCCGCTGGTAAATCCACCGCTTGCTCCACCTAAAGCTTTGCCTAATGTGCCGGTGATGATGTCGATCTTCCCCATTACTCCACGATACTCATGCGTACCTCTTCCTGTTTTACCTAAAAAACCACTTGAGTGACATTCATCCACCATAATTGCCGCATCATATTTTTCGGCAAGCACTACAATTTTATCTAACTGGGCAATGGTACCATCCATGCTGAAACTTCCGTCGGTTACAATCACCCTGCTTCTTGCACCGGCTGCTTCAATCAACTTGATTTCCAGATCATCCATATTATTATGTTCATACCGGAAACGCTGGGCTTTGCACAGGCGAACACCGTCAATAATACTTGCATGATTCAATGCGTCGCTGATGATGGCATCTTCTTCGCCAAACAACGGCTCAAATACGCCACCATTGGCATCAAAAGCCGCAGCGTATAAAATCGTATCCTCAGTTCCAAGGAATTTAGAAATTTTTGCTTCCAGTTCTTTATGAATATCCTGCGTACCGCAGATAAAACGTACACTGCTCATTCCATATCCCCGTATATCAATGTATTTTTTTGCAGCCTCAATAACTTTGGGGTGAGAAGACAGGCCGAGATAGTTATTTGCACAAAAGTTGAGTACATTTTTCCCGTTTACCCTGATTTCCGGGTTCTGGGCACTTTCAATGATCCGTTCTGTTTTAAATAGTCCGTTGGCCTTTATTTCATTCAGCTCAGCAGCTACCCGTTGTACCATTTTCTCATTCATACGCTAAGTTTTAGTCGACAAAAATAGGTGGATTGGCGGGTTGAAAAACACGAAATTGGTGACATGTTTAACAAATTCACATAATTATGTGATTGCACTGTAACATTTTTCATTATACCTTCGTCTAATCTTCTTAAAAACAGGTGAATTATGAGAAAACAATTTCTAACCATCGGCGCTTTATTCCTGGTTGCTGTTACAGCTTGGGTTATCCTTTATGCCGCACCTGTGAGCAAGAAAAAGATCGCTTCTCCCAAATGCACTAAAACCTGCGAAACCAAGCCTCAGGCTATTCCGCAAACAGGTTTCTTCATTTTCGACTCCTTTTCAGGGAATCTCTAAATTTTTTTTTAGATATTGTAACTTTTAGTTCAGCTGTCCGTAATACCGGAGATTGAACCTATCATTACTGATCACTAACTGAATTATGACCGCCAGAGAATATAATGACTGTGTGACCAGGTATGCTGATAACGTATACCGCTTCATCCTCAAGAATTTGGGGCATGAAGAAGATTCACGGGATGTGGTGCAGAGCGCTTTTGAAAAGCTCTGGATCAACAAAGACAATGTAGAAAATGAGCGGAGCAAATCTTACCTCTTTACCATTGCCTACAACCAGATGATCGATCACATTCGCAAACACAAACGGGTAACGTTGAGAGATGAATTTAAAGAAGAAGTAAGAATTCAGGACAGGCCGCAGCACAATATGAAGAAAGTGCTGGAAGATGCGCTGGCCCGTTTAAGTGAAACTGCCAGGAGTTTGGTTTTACTGAAAGACTATGAAGGATACAGTTACGATGAGATTGGAGAAATAACGGGATTGAATGAAAGCCAGGTGAAAGTTTATTTGCACAGGGCCCGTTTGCAGTTAAAAAATTATTTAGTGAGTATTGAAAATGTGATGTAACCCTAAATCCAGAAAAATGAATATTAATCGCCATAATTACGAAGAATTTTTCCTGCTGTATGTTGACAATGAGTTGTCAGCCGGCCAACGGAAAATTGTGGAAGCATTCGTGGCTGTTAATCCTGATCTGCAGGAAGAATTCAATCTTATTCAGCAAAGCATATTTACTGCTGATGAAAAATTAGATACCAACTTTATTACTTCTTTATTAAAGCCTGTTGAGGAAGAAAATTCCATTAGCCAAGAGCAGCTTCTGTTATACATCGATAATGAATTAAGAGCCGATGAACAAAAAGCAGTTGAACAGGCAATTGTTGAAAACCCTGTTTTACAAAAAGAAGTTCAATGGCTGAAACGCAGCACATTTGAAGCAGACAAGTCTATTGTATTTCCTGATAAATCGTTGTTGTATAAAGAAGTTCAGCCTGCAAGAGTATTTTATATGAGTACTTCTGCAAGAAGATGGGCTGCAGCAGCTGCCGTAATCTTATTATTGGGCAGTGCAATGTGGTTGATGATTGATAAGCCAGTTGATAATGGTAAACCTCTTGTACAAAAGCCCTCTGTTCAAACAGAAAACAAAAATACTGCCGGTCCAAAATCAGGAAAAGAAATTATCAAAGAATCACTGGTACAGCAAACAACGGAAGAAGCAACCATTGCACAGGATAATCATATAAGCGACACAACCACTGATCAGAAACAAAATACAGGATTAACAAAAAACAATTCTGCAACTGCGCAGAAACACAAATTAATTCCCGTAACAACGAAAGAAGAACCATTCGTTGCCAAGGTTGAAACCCCTGTAACAATTGTTCCTGAAAAATTTTCTTTAACTCCACGTAACAAAATAGAAGACCCAACCGTACAACCTGTAACAAACACAGCAGGCACTATGACTTACGCTTCTTACAACAATGACACAAATGATGAAAATGAGCATACCATTTTCACAGAAGAACGTCAGCGCAGAAGCGGGTTAAAAGGCATGGTGAAAAAAGCAAAACGGATGTTTGAACGTAATACCGGGATTCAGTCAAACGCCTCCGAAGTACGCTTTGCTGTATTTGCAGTAAACACTCAATAAAAAATATTTAAAAAAGTAATTATGAAGCAATTATTATTCTCCTTGCTTGGCCTTATGCTGTGCTTTTCAGGAATGGCCCAGTCGGATACAACAAAACCTCAAAGCGCTGACACGATTAAAGTCGGCAACATGATCATCATAAAAAAACATGATGGTAAAGAAAACAAAGAAGAAAGAACAAAAGAAGACAGGGATGAGGACGATGATGATGTAAACATTGAGATTAAAAAACGTAAAGAATACAAGAAATCAAACGTAAGCACCAACTGGTTAATTCTTGATCTTGGTTTCTCTAACGTAAACGATCAAACCAATTACAGTTCAGCAGCAACACAGGCTTATTTTCCAACAGGATCAAAAGATTTGATGAGCATCCGCAACGGAAAATCAATCAATGTGAATATCTGGTTCTTTATGCAGAAGATAAATCTTATTGAGCATGTATTGAACCTGAAATATGGATTGGGAGTAGAATTAAACAACTATCGTTACGATAATAATATCCGCTATGGTTACAACCCTGACAGGATTTATAAGGATACTGTTTCCTTCAGCAAAAACAAACTGGCCGCTGATTATATTACATTGCCTGTGATGCTCAATTTCAACTTCGCACCCAAACGGAAAAAAACTTACGGCTTCAGTGCAGGTGTAAGTGCAGGTTATCTGTATGCTGCCCGCCAGAAATTAAAAAGTGACCTGAGAGGAAAAGAAAAAATTAAAAATGATTTTAACCTGGAGCCATGGAAATTATCTGCCATTGGTGAAGTGAACCTGGGAGTTGTAAACTTATATGGGAGCTATGCATTGAATAACTTACATAAAAACGGATTAGAGCAAACACCTTATAACTTCGGAATCAGATTCAGCAGTTGGTAATACAGCTAACGCTGTATTCTCTGGTAAACCGCTTCTCTTTTGGGAGGCGGTTTTTTTATCCCCTCCCAGGAGGGGTTGGGGTGGGTATTTTTCATTACTTTGCTTTTACTAAACAACATTTTCATGCCGTACAAAATCATCGATATTGAGGGAATCGGACCCAACTATGCTGCCAGGCTGGAAGCACAGGGCATCCGCACAGTTTCTGATCTGCTGGAAAAAGGCGGGACAAGAAAAGGAAGAACAGCTATTGCAGATACGACCGGTCTTCCTGAAAATTTAATTATCATCTGGGTGAACCATGCCGATCTGCATCGCATCAAAGGTGTTGCCGGTCAGTTTGCTGAATTACTGGAAGCAGCCGGTGTTGATACAGTTGTTGAATTTGCCACACGCAATGCAGAAAACCTGCATGTTAAACTGGTTGAAACCAATGAAAAGTTTGGATTGAGCGGCAGAGTGCCTTCAACTGAATCACTAAAGGAGATGATTGAAGAAGCGAAAACACTGGGGCAAAAAGTGTTTCACTAAGAAGAACTACGAACCAGCATTTGAACCGCTTCATATTCAAAGCGGTTTTTTTGTACACATAAAATTTCAGTTATCCACCTCTTCCTTTACAAGGGATTGTTAATTAAATTCACACTTGTAATATGGCATAGTTTTCCGCCGTTACTCCAATATTCCAAAAACAAAGTGTCAAATGAACCGCCAACCTGTCTTTCTTGTTTTATGTTCGGTAACTATGCTCTTTCTATCAGGCTTTAGTTTACTGCACAGAAACAAATCGATGCAACAGGGGTTGCACGTAAGAAAATCAACAATATATAGTATAGTGATTGATAAAAGTAATTACGAATTGAAAGTATTTGATGAAAACGGATGGCTTTTAACTTACCCTGTTGTGTTTGGAACAAGTGAATTGACAGATAAGATGATGGAGGGCGACCGCCGGACACCGGAAGGTCATTTCAGAATTATCGCCAAAAAAATTCATCCTGAATGGGGTTATTTTCTGCTGCTTGATTATCCCACTCAAACCGATATTGAAAAATTCAATGCAAGAAAACAACAGGGGTTGATCCCATACAATGCCAAACCAGGAGGCGGCATAGGGATTCACGCTACACGCCGTAATGAAGACCGCTTTGTAGATTATTTTTATAACTGGACACTTGGTTGCATATCTACCAAAAGAGAATATGCTAAAGAATTGTACAATATGCTTCCGGTAGGAACCGAAGTCACCATCCTTCGATAAAATCAAAATACCCATACTTGGGTATAGTTCAACACCTGTTTTAAAGGTTTCTTTGGTTTCAAATAAAAAACATGAAACCGAAACTTCTCTTATCTCTTATTTTTCTTACCCTACTTCATTTCGTACAGGCGCAAAAGCTCAGCAAAGAAGCGACACATGAAATTTCCAAAAAAGCCAACAAAGGTTATTTGTATGAACCTAAGGTTGATGAAGCAAAAAAAGAAATCACACTTACTTATGTAACGAAAGCAACCGGCAGGTTTGCAAAGTTTGAAGCCTATAGATTTGATATGGACTTCAACTTTAAAACAATGGAAGAAAGTGAAGTACCTCTCGAAAAAATAAAAGGTTACAAAGCCGATAAAGGTGAAGAATACAGTTTTGATGCAGTAACAGTTGAAGCAAATATGATGGGTACGCTTATTCTTAAACGTAAAGTGTACAAAAAGAAATGGAACTGGTTTTGGGGAGGCTACGATACCAAGATCAGCTTTGGTGAAAAGATAAAACCTAAAAGTGAGGATGGAGGTAAGTTTCAATATGTTGGTCATGCAGAGCAACCCGAAAGCGGCAACATCTTAATCTTTGCAGGAGATAAGGGAAAAGGAATGGGCGATATGCTGAAGATGACCACCGAAATTCATGTGCTGCGTTTTGATAGTGAACTGAATAAGGTTGCGGATAACTTACTAAAATTTGATTATCCACAGACCCTTGTTGCCGCAAGTACAGATGATCAGGATGATGAATCTGATACAGACAGCGATGTATTACTTCTGTTTGCACCAATGGGTGGCAAAGGTTTTAAAAACTCAGCTGATCCTGATGCAACCAATTATACGTATGTTAGAGTTGGCGCTGATGGCAGTATTAAAGAACGCATTAAAATTCCTTCTAAAGCAGGCATCTTCAACGGTAATATGTTTGTAACAGTTGGTGATGATGTGCTGATCATGGGAGCAACCAATGAGAAAACAGATGATTACTTCAATGAAAAATTTGCAGCACCTGCCAACCAACGTGATACTGAAATTGAAAAATTTAAAGCAAAAGGTTTCCAGGTTGTAAAAATATCAAAAGGGAAAGTTGCCTTTGTAAGCAACAATACACTGGAAGATTTTGATAAAAAATCGCAATCACCTCCTTCACAGAAAAAGAACCCTGAATATACAGGACGTAAGTTCAAAATTGCAGATATTAAAATCATCAGCAATGGCGACATCTTATTAGCGGGTCAGAAATATACCAAAGCAAAAGGTGGCGGCCATGTAATGAAGTTTGGCAATCTTGGATCTGTTGGTGGTAATGGAGGTGGTACAGAATATGAAGATATTATCATGATGCATTTTGGAAGTGATGGTATTTTAAGAGCCTCTTATGGTGTACGCAGGGAAGAAAATGATAAAGATGCAAAGATGTCTCCTAACAATCAATTGATCATGGAAAGTGCAGATGGCAAAAGCGTTTACTGGACTATTATGGAAATGAAAGGCTGGAGACAGGAAAAAGAATTGGGCGAAAGCAAATACAAATTCCTGATGTATCCGAATGTTACGAAGATTGATGTGCCAAATGCAAAGATTGGTGACTTTGTACAAATGGGTCAGGGCAAAACAGATTACTTCGTAAACAATAAATATCCATCACTGCCAATTGGTAAAGGAAACATTGTATTTCTTGGTGAAAATAAAAATGGCAAAACTCTTTGGTTTGCCAAAATGCCTTTGGAATAATGATTCAACGATAGTAACGACTTACATAAGATCAATACCCAAGATCCACGTGTAATAAAAAGCCCTGACCAGAGTGTCAGGGCTTTTCACTTATATCTTTCCATTTTTTATTTCTTCTACAACGCCGGGATCAAGCAGTGTTGATGTATCACCCAGGTTTTCCGTTTCACCTTCAGCAATCTTTCTTAAAATTCTTCGCATAATTTTTCCGCTTCTTGTTTTAGGTAATCCTGAAACAAATTGAATTTTATCAGGCTTCGCAATTGGGCCAATGATCCTTGTAACTGTTTGCAGAATATCAGCACGGGTTAAGTTTTCATCGCCATGATGTCCCTGGCAGATTACATACGCATATATTCCCTGGCCTTTAATATCATGCGGATAACCAACCACTGCACTTTCAACAACACCTGCATGCATATTAACAGCATTCTCTACTTCTGCAGTGCCAATACGATGACCACTCACATTCAGTACATCATCTACCCTTCCTGTAATTCTGTAATTACCTTCTTCATCTCTTAAACAACCATCGCCTGTAAAATATAAATTATGATAGGGAGCAAAATAATTTAACCTGCACCGCTCATGATCGCCATAAGTAGTTCTCAACATACCCGGCCACGGGAACTTAATACAGAGATTGCCACCTACTCCATTGCCTTCTACTTCTTTTCCATTTTCATCAACCAGAATTGGTTGTATACCCGGCATCGGAACTGTTGCATAGGTTGGCTTTGCCGGAGTTACTCCTGCTAAATTGGAAATAAGCACACCGCCTGTTTCTGTTTGCCACCATGTATCAACGATCGGGCATTTTTTCTTTCCAATATGTTCATCATACCAATGCCATGCTTCTTCATTAATCGGTTCACCTACCGTGCCCAATACTTTTAAGGAAGAAAGATCTTTTCCTTTCAATGGATCCAATCCAAAACCCATTAAACTTCTGATAGCCGTTGGTGCTGTGTACAATACATTCACTTTGTATTTATCTACAATATCCCAGAACCTTCCTGCATTTGGCCAGGTGGGAATACCTTCAAACATTACACTGGTAGCTCCCACACTTAACGGGCCATACAAAATATAACTGTGTCCGGTTATCCAACCAATATCTGCTGTACAAAAATGTACATCACCCGGTTGATATTGAAATACGTTCACAAATGTATACCCGGTATACACCATGTATCCGCCAATAGTATGCACAACACCTTTTGGTTTTCCTGTAGAACCCGATGTATATAAGATGAACAAAGGATCTTCTGCGTCCATTTCTTCCGCTTCAAAAGAAACCATTCCATTTTTTTCAATCTGTTCCAATGCATGCTCCATTTCATCTTCCCACCACACATCTCTTCCTTTGATCATGGAAACAGGAGTTCTTGTTCTTGTATATACAATTACTTTCTTTACGGTTCTGTTGCCGATCAATGCATCATCAATTACACTTTTTAACGGAATGTCCTTATTGCCTCTATAAGCACCATCGCATGTAACAATAAATTCGGCCTGTGCATCATACAATCTGTCAGCAATACTCTGTGCAGAAAAACCTCCAAAGATTACACTGTGTATGGCACCAACTCTTGCACAACCCAATACAGCATAAGCAAGCTCCGGCACCATACCCATATAAATACAAACCCGATCGCCTTTTTTTACTCCATTATTTTTTAATACCTGTGCAAACTGGCAAACCCGTTTATGTAATCTGTTATAGGTAACAACTCTTGTTCTCTCTTCCGGATTATTGGGCTCCCAGATAATAGCTGGTTCTTCCCCTCTTGTTGCAAGATGACGATCGATACAATTTTCCGTAATGTTCAGCTTTCCACCCATGAACCAGCGAACATGTGGCTCAAGAAAATTCCAGTCCAATACTTTTTCCCAGGGTTTGCGCCATTGAAAGTTTGAAGCAACATCGGCCCAAAAGCCTTCGGGGTTTTCAACACTTCTTTTATAGGTCTCTTTGTATTCATCTAAAGATTTAATCTGAAAC
>JANOIQ010000078.1:0-5321 GCA_031407835.1 Chitinophagaceae bacterium | reverse complement strand
ACAAACGAAGTGTAAAACGAAAGTATAAGAGGAAAACCTAAAACCTGCCGTATTTGTATGTCGAATCAATAAGACAATCTAAAACCAAAACGACTGCCATATGTCTCCCTTCCTCGCTGAATTTATCGGCACCATGTTCATCATCCTGTTAGGTAATGGTGTTGTTGCCAATGTACTGCTTGCAAAATCAAAAGGTAATAATGGCGGATGGATCGTCATCACCTTTGGCTGGGCCATTGCTGTTTTTGTTGGCGTGTACAGCAGCGCAACGGTTAGTGGCGCACATTTAAATCCTGCCATCACCATTGCATTGGCAGCAGTTGGAAAATTTGAGTGGCCTAATGTACCTTTATATATCCTTGCACAATTGCTGGGAGCAATGACGGGTTCTTTGTTGATGTGGCTTGCTTACAAAAAACATTTTGATGAAGTAAATGATGCAGACGCCATGCTGGCAATTTTCTGTACAGGGCCTGCTATTAAAAGCCCCTTCTTTAATGTGTTAACTGAAGTGATTGGAACATTTGCATTGATGCTGGGTGTATTATTTATTGCTGCACCACAAAACAGCCTGGGTGCACTGGATGCATTACCTGTTGCCTTACTGGTGTTGGGTATTGGTTTGAGTTTGGGCGGACCAACCGGTTATGCCATTAATCCTGCAAGAGATCTGGGCCCACGGTTGATGCATTTTATTCTTCCCATTAAACATAAACGTAACAGCGATTGGGGTTACAGCTGGGTGCCGATTGTTGGACCGGTGATTGGGGCGTTGATTGCTGTTGGCGTTTGGTCGCTCATCAACGGTTAATTTATTAAACCTGTGCTTCTGTTTTTAAATAGTATTTCTTTCTGAACCAGAAAGCAAGGTTCACCAATGCAATTAATGCCGGAACTTCTACCAACGGGCCAATCACTCCGGCAAATGCTTCACCGCTGTTGATACCAAATACACCAATGGCAACAGCTATTGCCAGTTCAAAATTATTTCCCGTAGCAGTAAATGCAATGGATGTTGCTCTTGAATAATCAGCACCAAATGATTTGCCGATAAAGAAACTTACCACAAACATGATAGCAAAATAGATCACCAGAGGAAGAGCAATCCGTAATACGTCAAATGGGATCTGAACAATCAGTTCGCCTTTTAAACTGAACATGATCACAATGGTAAACAACAATGCAATTAATGTAATTGGAGAAATCAATGGAACGAATTTATTCTGGAACCACTCTTCGCCCTTCAGCTTTATCAACGCATAGCGACTGATTACACCAGCAGCAAACGGAATACCCAGATAAATGCCAACGCTTTTTGCAATTTCAGCAATGGTAATATTAACAGCTAATCCTTTCAAGCCAAACAATGGTGGCAGCAGCGTTATAAACACATAAGCATACACACTGAAAAACAACACCTGGAAAATACTGTTCAGAGCAACTAGTCCTGCAGCATATTCACGGTTGCCTTCGGCCAGTTCATTCCAAACCACCACCATTGCAATACAACGGGCAAGTCCAATCAAAATAACACCAATCATATATTCGGGATAACCTCTAAGGAAAGTAATCGCTAATACAAACATCAGGATCGGTCCAATCACCCAGTTCAACAGCAACGATGCAGTAAGCACTTTTACATTGGTAAACACTTCACCCATTTTTTCATAACGTACTTTGGCGAGTGGGGGATACATCATTAAAATCAATCCAATAGCCAAAGGAATATTTGTTGTTCCACTTGAAAACGAATTAATAAAACCTGATGAAGAAGGAATAAAATATCCAACGGCTACACCAATCGCCATCGCCAGAAAAATCCATAAAGTGAGATACCTGTCTAAGAAGCTTAATTTTTTCCTTTCATGTGCAGGGGCACAATTATTTGCACTCATTCGTTGAATTTAGTTGCTGGTAAGTTTTGAAAAAACATATAAACATTCCATGGCTATCTGGTTACTCCGTTCCGTATATTTTTCATCCTGGAGTAAAGTATTGTCAAATCCCTTCGGATCGTTGTAGGTGGTACCAATGCGAAGATCGCAGCCGGGAATAAACGGACAGTTTTCTTCTGCATCGGAGCAGGTCATGATAGCTGCAAAATTCTGTGAAGGATTTTCTGCATCATTGTACACTTTGGAAAAACAGGTTGTAAACTTATCTTCTGCAAAATAAACTTCGTAAACAGGGTTCTTGCTTTCGTTTTTTTTCTTAACATCAAAGCCGGCTGACGCAAGTGCATTGATTGCATTGGGATTAAAGGCAGTGGCTTCTGTACCTCCAGAAAAAGTTTTTATCTTTTCAACACCGTAATAAGCTGCGGCAACTGCTGCCCACACCTGGCCAAGATGACTCCTGCGTGAATTATGTGTACACACATACACAAGGTTAGCTGTTTCTTTGTTTCCAGTCTTACCTTTTATATAGGATGAAATTTTTTCTAAGAGTATTTTTCTCTCTGCAGGTATTTCCCCAAAGTTTTTGACCAGCGAATCACAACGTTTTTGAATTAGTTCAAACATGGTTTATTTATTTGTATTTGTTAACGGGAGTTACTACACTTCAACAGCATTTCTCTTTCAAGGACTGAAAACCGGAGAAGAAATCCTGCAACTGGGCTTCTGCTTTTTTCCATTCTCTTTCATCAATACAGTAACAAACCTTTGTGCCATCTATATCGCCTTTGATGAGTCCGGCTTTTTTTAACTCCTTTAAATGTTGTGAAACTGTGCTTTGCGACAGAGGGATTTCTTCAACAATATCACCACAAATGCAACTCTGCTTCCTCATCAGCAATTGTAGAATTGCCACCCTCGCCGGGTGCGACAATGCCCTTGCATAGTCTGCCAAACGGTTGTCTTTTGCAGTAAACTCAGCAGCTTTTGTTGCGCCCATAAAGCATCTTTATTGCAATATTACGATAAAGATGGCAGCTGCATTATATATGGTAACAAAACGTTTCAGAAACTATCAAATTTGGGTTTGATTGATTTTTTTTCACGATCAACCTATTAATATTAGGCTTTTTGCTGATTCTGATCATTTCCTCCCTTTTGGGGGTCAGGTACTTTTATCCCTTCAAATAACCAATTATTATGGACACAAATAAAAGTGTTGATGTAGTACCAGCCAAACCAGTAGTAGAGGTGATGGACGGTAATGAAGCAGCTGCTTATATTGCTTACAAATGCAATGAAGTATGCGCAATTTATCCAATTACTCCTTCTTCTACCATGGGCGAATGGGCCGATGAGTGGAATGCAAAAGGAATCAAAAACATTTTCGGACAGGTGCCACGCATCATGGAAATGCAGAGTGAAGCCGGTGCAGCCGGAGCCATTCACGGAGCATTGCAGGGTGGTGCATTAGCATCAACGTTTACTGCATCGCAGGGTTTGTTGCTGATGGTACCTAATATGTATAAGATTGCAGGTGAGTTAACTCCAACTGTATTTCATATTGCAGCAAGAAGTCTGGCAACGCATGCGTTGTCCATTTTTGGTGATCACAGTGATGTGATGGCAGTAAGAGGAACAGGTTTCTCTATGCTGTTTGGTAATAACGCTCAGGAAGCAATGGATATGGCGCTGATTGCACAGGCAGCAACGCTCAAATCAAGAGTTCCTTTCATGAATATTTTTGATGGCTTCCGTACTTCACACGAATTGTCACAGGTAGAAATTATTCCTGACAGTGTTATTGAAGCCATGATGGATACCGATGCTATTACTGATCATCGTGACAGGTCCCTGTCTCCTAACAATCCATTTATTCGTGGCACTGCTCAAAACCCTGATGTATTCTTTCAGAACAGGGAAGCAGCCAATCCTTTTTATGAAAAAGTTCCCGGCATTGTTCAGGCAGAAATGAATAAGTTCTATGAACTGACCGGCAGAAGATATAATCTATTTGATTACTACGGTCATCCACATCCCGATCGTTTGATCATCATCATTGGTTCTGGTGCAGGTGCTGTACAGGAAACAGTTGATTATCTTAACTCAGAAGGAAAGCGGGTGGGTGTACTCATCGTTCGTTTGTACCGTCCGTTCTCTATTGAAGCATTTATTAAAGCAATGCCCAAATCAGTTGTTGCCATTGCAGTACTCGACAGGTGTAAAGAACCAAACAGTATGGCTGAACCGCTTTACATGGACATTGTTAATGCATTAAATGAATCGCAGGAAAATCACCATGCACATGTTATTGGAGGCCGCTATGGTTTATCATCAAAAGAATTTACACCAGCCATGGTGAAAGCGGTGTTTAAAGAGCTGAAACAAAAACGCCCTAAAACACACTTTACAGTTGGTATTGATGATGATGTTACCCATCTGAGTTTGTGGTATGATAAAACATTCAATCTCGATTCACAACATAAATTTCGTGGATTATTCTTTGGCCTTGGTGCCGATGGTACTGTAAGTGCCAATAAGAACTCCATTAAAATCATTGGTGATAAAACAGATTTCTTTGTACAGGGATATTTTGTGTATGATTCTAAAAAATCGGGATCACTCACATCTTCCCATTTACGTTTTGGTGAAAAACCAATCCGATCTACTTACCTGGTAAATTCTGCCAACTTTATAGCCTGTCATCATTTCAATTACTTAATGAAGTATGATATATTGAAGGATGCAGCGTATGGTGCAACCTTCCTTTTAAATGCTCCTTATGATAAAGATGAAGTGTGGGAGAAGCTGCCAAGAAAAATTCAGGAAGAGATCAAGCACAAACATTTAAAATTCTTTGTGATCAATGCTTATACCGTAGCCAAAGAAACCGGTATGGGTAACAGGATCAATACTATTCTGCAAACCTGCTTCTTTGCAATCAGCAATGTATTGCCAAGGGAAGATGCCATTGCAAAAATTAAAGAAGCGATTTACGAAACTTACTGGAAGAAAGGTGAGGCACTCGTTCAAAAAAACTATGAGGCTGTTGATGCCACACTGGAACACCTGCACGAAGTTGATTATAAAAATTTCGTCATCGGTACAAGAGAGCTGGATGAAACAGTGCCTTTCGATGCACCTGCATTTGTAAAAGGAGTGTTGGGTAAAATTATTTCCGGCGAAGGCGATGATCTTCCTGTAAGTGCTTTCCCTGTTGATGGACAGTTTCCTTCAGGTACAACCAAATGGGAAAAAAGAAATATTGCTGATACAGTTCCTGTTTGGGATACTGATTTGTGTACACAGTGCGGTAAATGTTTTATGATTTGTCCGCATGCTGCCATCCGTCCGAAAGTATATGATAAAGCATTATTATCTAACGCACCCGATTCATTTAAGCATGTTGCACCAATCGGTAAAGAG
>JANOIQ010000077.1:0-1511 GCA_031407835.1 Chitinophagaceae bacterium | reverse complement strand
AATCGTTACAAGCCCATGTGGCGGAATTGGTAGACGCAGCAGACTCAAAATCTGCCATTCGCAAGGATGTGAAGGTTCGATTCCTTTCGTGGGCACAATTTTTTTTCCCGTTCTTCAACTTTGAAGGCGGGTTTTTTGTTTAATCAATTTTCCTTTTTTGTACATTCCGGAAAACAACTTCAACTATCTTTCTTTTTCTGCAACTTAATTGTTCTCTCTTTGTTTATATACAAAACAATAATTCAAACCATGAGAAAGGGAATTGCAGAAGCAAAATCTGCTACAATCGAATTCAGCACGAAAGCATTGGATTTGCTACAAAGTAAAGGGTATAAGTTTGTACAAATCAAAGGACTCACTGTTGACAAACATTACGAGTATGTTGAACCGCATTTTCTGGTACTTGTGCCATATCGGGAACTTCCAACCGATCCATTAAAGAGAGATATTTTTGAGCCGATTAAAAGTGAGCTCTTGTATCAATGGGCAACGGAGAAAAATGAATTTCCTGAAATCATTATTGCAAACTATCAGAATTAAGTATGGCTACTTACTCATTGAAAACTGTGCAGAGAATTCCGGTAGATCTGGATACGGCATGGGCCTTCTTTTCCAATCCTGCCAACCTGCAGGCAATTACTCCGGGTAATCTTGGGTTTAAGATCTTATCCAAACATCATGGCGACATCATGTATCCCGGTCAGATTATTGAATACAAGGTGAGTCCGGTTTTAGGAATTCCCATCTATTGGATGACGGAAATTACACATGTAAAAGACAAAGAACATTTTATTGATGAACAGCGTTTCGGGCCTTATTCGCTCTGGCATCATCAGCATCATTTCAAATCAATTGAAGGTGGGGTAGAGATGACGGATATTGTGCATTACCGTAATCCATTGTGGATATTGGGCGATCTTGCCAATACATTTTTCATCCGCAATCAATTGAAACAGATTTTTGAATTCCGGTTTAAATCGGTCAATGAATTGTTTGGCAACTGGCCTTCAACTGAAATAAATTTTGTTGAATTTTATTGATCAGATGGCCTGGTGATTAAATGGCTGAATCACCATTTCACTCACTACGCCGCTTGCCGGTTGCTGACATAAAAACCAAATGGCTTTTGCCGCTTCTTCTGCCATCACCATTTTATCACGTTGCACACGAAGGTCAATGGTATCCCAAAAAGGCGTATCAACGCCGCCAAGAAACAAATTGGTGATACGTATCTCCGTACGTTTTACTTCTTCACGTATGCTTTGCATCATACCAACCAATCCATATTTGGAAGCACTGTAAGCAGCAGCACCCAGCATAGGCACTTTACCTAATACACCGGGTATATTGATGATCAACCCTTTCTTTTGTTCTTTCATTTTTGGGAGAAATGCCTTCATCAGCAAAAAAGGACCGTATAAATTATAGTTGAGCGAACGAAGGAAATCTGTTTCAGATAATTCATCAGTTGATTTGATGATACCAATTCCTGCCGCATTTATAATTACATC
>JANOIQ010000043.1:0-2377 GCA_031407835.1 Chitinophagaceae bacterium | reverse complement strand
AGCGATTCAAATAGGAATGAAAGGAGCAGTTTTGCAGAAGTTTTGTACAGAATGGATAACCAAGATTGAAGATATAACTGACTTTGTAAAGGCAGAGTATCAAAAAATGGGCAATAAAAAATTCGATGAAGTAATTGTTCCATTCGAAGAAATTATTGAATTGAATGAACCTGAAATTGAAAAAGAATAGGCATTTTAAAGTAAATAAATGAAGATCGAAATCATACAGGCAGACATTACAACTCTTTCAATTGATGCAATTGTGAATGCTGCCAATAGTTCGTTGACAGGAGGTGGAGGTGTAGATGGTGCCATTCACAGAGCCGCAGGTCCGGAGCTAAGAGAGTTTTGTATTAAGCTTCGAGGCTGCAAAACTGGTGAAGCAAAGATTTCGCCGGGGTTTCAGTTGCCAGCTAAGTATGTAATTCATACGGTAGGCCCTGTTTGGAATAATGGAACTGAAAATGAAGAAATGCTGTTGAGTATGTGTTATAAAAACAGTCTGGAACTAGCTGTAAAACATAATATCAAAACGATTGCTTTTCCCTGTATCAGTACTGGAGCATATCGCTTTCCCTTTGATATGGCTGGCTTGATCGCCTTAAAATCGATTGATCTTTTTCTAACGAAGAACGACACCATTGAAAAAGTTTATCTGGTAGTATTTGGACAAAAAGAATTACTGCAATATGAACGGATTCTTAAAAGTTATTTTAAATGAAACTAGTTACATTATATCGTCCTGTTGGCCAGAAAGAACTGGATTTAATAAAGGGTTCAGGGAATAAAAGGTTTCCACCACGCCTGGAGTGGCAGCCAATTTTCTACCCGGTTATGAATCAGGCTTATGCTGAGCAAATTGCATTTGAATGGAATACAAAAGATGAGTTTTCCGGGTATTCAGGTTATGTAACTGCATTTGACATGCCAGAAGAATATATTCAGCAATTTCCTGTACAGAATGTGGGAGGAAATATTCACAATGAACTTTGGGTTCCTACAGAACAGTTAGAAGAATTCAATAATAAGATCGTAGGTGAGATAAGAGTCGTTAACTCATTTTATGGTGAGAAATTTAAACCAATATGACAGATAAAATAAAAAGTGTGTTTTTTGGGCTTGCGGTGGGAGATGCTTTAGGTGTACCAGTGGAGTTTAAATCAAGAGATTACTTAATGACTACTCCGGTAAAAGGTATGACAGGGTTTGGAACATGGAATCAGCCACCCAGCACTTGGAGTGATGACAGCAGTCTGGCTTTTTGCCTGGCAGAAAGTTTAACCAGAGGCTATGATTTGAATGATATATCAGTCAATTTCATCAAATGGAGAAGTGAAGGTTTTTGGGGTGCATATCACAAAGTGTTTGACGTTGGTAATACAACTTATGCAGCGATAGGCAGATTGTTGAAAGGAATATCACCGGTTCTGGCAGGTGGAATGGATGAAGGAAGTAATGGCAACGGATCTTTAATGCGTATTCTGCCATTGGTTTTTCACATTAAAGACATGAGTATAGAAGAAAGATATACAAAAGTGTTGGAAGTGTCTTCTATAACTCATGCTCATTTCCGTTCTGTATTAGCCTGTTTTATTTATGTAGAAATAGCCATACAGATTTTGAATGGTGATACAATAGAAAATGCATATGCAGGGATGCAAAAAACTATTCACGCTTTTGTAAAGGAACAAGGATTCAACGAAAGGGAGGTCAATATTTTCGGACGGATATTAAATGACAATATAGGCAACCATCCAGTGGAAAGCATTCACTCTGGAGGATATGTGCTCCATACACTGGAAGCTTCATTATGGTGTTTGCTCAATTCAAATGATTACAAAGAGGCTGTTTTAAAAGCAGTTAATCTTGGTGGTGATACTGATACTACCGCATGTGTTGCTGGTGGATTGGCTGGGCTGCTATATGGTTACGATGCCATCCCTAAAGAATGGATAAATGAGTTAGCCAGGAAAACTGACATTGATGATCTAAGTGAAAAATTATATCAAAATTTATAGAATACACAATTGGAGAAATGAACTATTCGCTATCATGGTTGCAATCTGAAATTGAAAAAGGCGTACACTTTGAATACCTGTTCTTTTGGGGTCATAACCCTAAGAAAGAAGCAGTGGTTGACAAATCCTGTTTCAGCCAATGGTATCCTTCAACTTTTACTGTTGACGATATTAGCTATGCAACAGCAGAACATTGGATGATGGCTAAGAAAGCATTGTTGTTTAATGATGAAGATGTTTTTCAAAAAATCATAGTAGCTGAAAAGCCAGCCGTAGCAAAAGCTTTGGGTAGGGAAGTCAGAAATTTTGATTCAGCAGTCTGGGATTCTTCTGCCTATTCAATAGTAGTAGAAGGAAAT
>JANOIQ010000042.1:0-16229 GCA_031407835.1 Chitinophagaceae bacterium | reverse complement strand
GGCAGTGTTTTCATTTCTGCGTAAGACAAACCCATAGCCAACGGAAAGGTCCAGCTGGTGATATCATAAAACAAGCTGTCTTCGTAATTCAATGTCTTTTCAAAAATAGTTTTCACCAATTTAAATTGTGATTGATTGGTTGGAACAATCCATGAACTGCCGGCAGCAAACTGCTTTCCATCAGCATCAAAACTTTGTTTGTTTTCATACACTTCAATTTTCTGCCGCTTCATCATTTCAATGAATAAGGCATTGCGGCTCTGATCGTATGCATCACCAAATACATAAGCTTTTACCGGAAAAGCAGCTGCTTCCTGTTTTACATTCTGGTAAAATTCACGTTGATAGTTTAATAAATCTTTCCGTAAATTTTTAGCTGCTTCCAATGTAGACAATGCTGTAGTAAATTGATTACGGATGGTAAATGGAAACGTCAGCAATCCATTTTCTGTTTGCTGTGCATGACCACGGCTGCTGGCCTGTTCAAACAAAATACCAATACTGCCATGAATATCGGGGAAGGTTGAACCCTTGCCGTAATAAAAATCATCGTATCCTTCTTTCGTAAAATAAAATGACCCAATACTATCCAAAAATTTTGCATGAAAATTTCCGATTGCTCCTGTTAACTGCTGATTCTTTTTAGGTGTGTTGGGATTTACACGGCTGGGAACACCGGGCTGAAAAAAGAAAGAAGAGTTACTTCCCATTTCATGATGATCAGTTAAAATATTCGGCCTCCAGGAATGAAAAATGTTTAAGCGGTTCTGACTTTCTGGTTGTTGAGCAGGTAGCCAGTCACGGTTTAAATCAAACCAGTAATGATTGGTTCTTCCTCCCGGCCATGCTTCATTAAATTCTCTTGCATTTGGATCGCTTACTAATGTTGCACTCTTATGTGTATTCACCCAACTGGCAAAACGATTCAATCCATCCGGGTTAAAGGATGGATCTAAAATGATCACTGTATTATTCAGCATCTCATCAACCTGTGTACCCTGGGCTGCTGCTAAATAATAAATCAGCAACAAACTCATATTTGCTCCGCTTGGCTCATTACCATGAATACTGCAACCGATCCATACCACAGCTGGCATATCAGCTGTATTTAACGAAGTACTTTTCGCCGGATCAGATAATTGCAGATGCTGTTCACGGATACTTTCCAGTTTTGCATGATTGGCAGGTGATGTAATGAACAAGGCCAGTTGCTGCCGACCTTCATGTGTGGTGCCGGTAACCGTTAGTGAAACACGATCACTGGCTGCATCAACAGCTTTCATATAACTCACCAAACGATCATGCGTAATATGCCACTCCCCCACTTCATGCCCAACAATTGACTTGGGAGTTGGAACAGTTGAATTGTAAGTAACATTTGCAGGCAGGTAATAAGAAAGTTGTTGTGCGTTTACAGAAACAGAAATGCAAAGCAACAGTGCAAGGAGCAGTCGGTTCATAATTTTGGTTTAGAAATTCGAATATAAGCATGAAATGAACGGTAAAAACAGGATTGATAGTAAGTTTTATGAACGGAGTAAGATTGAATAAATGCAGAAGCCTGTCCGCAAACGGGACAGGCTTCCAATATCCAGGCTTTTCTTTATTGTTTAATCACTCTCAGCACTTCTGCCTTAGTTCCTGCTGTAATGCGAAGCGTATAAACTCCACCCGGCAGTTTAGAAATACTGAAAGGCATAATTACATTGCCATCAGCTTTTCCCATATTCAATTTTACCACCAGTTGCCCGTTAGTGCTGAATAATTGTACGGTTACATTTTCTTTATCCCTGTTATTGAGTCGGAAAGAAATTTGATCTGTTACAGGGTTTTGTGATAATTCTGCAAATTTCTGCACCTGGTTATTCTTTATCTGAATAATGGTACTCAGTGCATATTTTCCGTCAACATCATTCATTTTAAGACGATAGAAGTTAACAGCTTTTGCAATGGCTGGATCTGTAAAATCGTAATCCTGTATGGCAGATGTGTTTTGAAGCGCATTAACTGTTGCCACTTTATTAAAGTGTATGCCATCATAACTTCGCTGTATTTCAAAATTACCCAGGTTAACCTGATTGCTTGTTCTCCATTGCAGCTGACTTTTCTGCTGGTTATTTAATGAACCACTGAATGAAATAAGTTCAACAGGTAACACTACATTATTATCAACGAGGAAGAATTTAGAGAATCCTGTAAAACTTGCTGTAAATAAATATCCTGTACCAAATGCTGTGAATGAAGTAACTGCAGTAGTTGTGTTTGTACCATTAGCCGCTGCTATTGTTGCCGCATTGGTTTTAGCAATTTTCAAACCAGCCGGTATTTTACCTGCAAGTTCTGCTGCTGTAAAATACAAGCCAACAGTATACGTAGCCCCACTATTTGTAGTTGGAATAATTTCAAACACTTTTTGCGAACGCTGACCTGAATTAAAGGAAGACCATGTTGTGCCGGCTTCGAAAATATTAGAACTTACACAACCAAGGTTGGCAGATGCGCCGGTTATATTATTAAGAATATTAGATCCGTTATAGAAATAGTAGGTTCCGTTATTTCCTGCATATTCCGATCTGTTATTGTTTAAAACTGTTTCTATTGTGTTGCCTGTTGGTGAAATATTTAATGTTATATCTGGTTTGGCACCACCGGTAAAAATATTGGTCGCCGTTGCTAAACCGCATCCCGGATTCACATTTTCACGTGCAAAATGACAGGCATTACCACCGCTTGTACCTGCTATCAGGTCATTCGTTCCGCTTGTGGAAGTTGAAGTAATATTATCATAACAAATATCAACCAGCAGGTTTGAAGTCCCATCCCATACAAAAGCAGATAATGGTGAAATTGTGTTGAGTCCAGCAACTGTTGTAAAGTTTTGTGGTAAAAATACAGTTGTTGCGCCTGCTTCAAATGCACCACCGGTTAATGTTGAAGTAGATGTATTTTTTAATTTAACTGTGAAATTACTAAATGGCCCGGTACTTACTTTTGTAATTACATTAAAGGCAATGGAGTTAATTGTTCCGGCAGAAAATCCAGCCGCAGTTAATTCAGAAGCGAGATAAATGATTTGTGTTCTTGCATCAGAAAATTCACTTCTAAATGGCTGTGATAAATTAACACCTGCTGTTCCGATAGTTGCTCCAATAGGACTTCCTCCCGGTACGGGTGCAACATCATTATCTGTTATTGTAAAAACATGCGATGGACTGCTTGGCGCAGCCAATGCATTCGTAGCACCTGACACTACATAATTAACTGTAAAGGATTCTGTACTTTCTGTTTCAGCATCATTATACACACGTACAGTAATTGGCTGAGGGGTTGTAGATCCGTTTGCAAAAGTCAATACATTTGATGGTGCAGCAAAATTTCCATTGGTTGTAAAATCATAATCTATTCCCTGAGTTGCTGTTGGTCCGCCTGCGACGCTTAGTGTTACTGTAGCTGCGCCGGTTGGTGCAGCATCAATATTCATATTCACTGTATAATCTGTATAGTTACGACAGGCAGAACTGCCTGTAGTTGCTTCAGCCTTTGTATTGAATGCCGCTGCAAACCTTATGTAGGGAGATAAAGGAATTGTTGATGTCCACAACCCCCTGCCATGTGTTGATGCCAAAATTGTTCCATCACTTTTTCGGTATTGCAGCATATTGGTTTTTACACTTGGGAACCCTGCATTTTGCACCCATACTGTTGAAGCACCATTAATTAAATCTGTTTCATAGATACCCATTTCTGTTGCCAGAATTGCTTTGGTATTGTCTTCAGGATAAAACATGGCCCATCGAACGGGTATATCAGGCAAACCGGTTCCGCTGATATTTGTCCATGATGTTCCAGCATTCGTGGTAACCCAGATATGAATTGATCCGTAATTGGAAAAAGTAGCCAGCAGGTTATTATCATTTGTACCAACTGCAATTGATGAAACAGTGGATGCACTCATACCTGCCTGTGTAATATTGGTTGCTGTTGGTGATGCCAGATCAGCATTATCAACCCTAACTACCCGACCGCCCGCTGTTCCAAAAAAAACTCTGTTGGCTGTGTAGGGAGAAACCGTGATACTTCTCACTGTATTTGCTCCAAAGGCAGCAATTGTAATTGGTGTAAAAGTAGACCCTGTCTGGGGATTATCCCATCTTACATATTGTCCGGTAGCTGCACTGGTGTACATTTTATTTCCAGCATCATCATAGTCAGTTGGGTTAATGAACTGACCGATAGAAGCAGAATAGTTTACAGAGGACCAGCTGGCTCCTCCATTTATACTGCGTCTATACTGTCCAAAAACAAAAGAGCCAAATTGATATTGAGGTTCATCCTGGTCAATATGTACAAATGCACCGTCACCACCCGTTACTTCCACACTTGATGTAAGACCTGCTCCATTTAATTGGTGTACGCCATTATCCTGGGCGCCTGCAAGAAAATAGTTTGTTAAGCTTGGATGGATAGCACAGGAATAAAACTGTTTTAATCTGAGCCCATCATTCCTGTCAGTGTAGGTAACACCATTATCGTTTGAATAAAATAAGCCGCCGTCTGTTCCCAGCAATACCTGGCTGCCGTTCCATACAACAGTATGATGATCAGCATGAACGTAATTGAATATAGTACCAACCCATCTGCTGATTTGGGTCCAGGTTATTCCACCATCAGCTGACCGGTAAAAATTCAAACCGCCGGCAATCACATTGTCTGCATTTGCAGGGTCAACTCCAATTGCAAGATCATACCAACCCTGTCCGCCATTAATAGTTGGTTCAGCCCCTGTTCCGGGTGGAGAGGTTGCCGTTGCAACCCAATTATTTCCACCATCTGTTGATTTATAAATTGTAGGTGTTAAATCACTGACATTAGAAGGTAAAGCATAAAGAGTTGTACCTGCCACTGCAAGTTCAGAATTATAAGCAGTGGGAAATGTAGTGGTTGGAGAAATCCAGGTTCCTGCAGCAACTGTTGAAGATGCATCTGTAAAACGGTATCCTGATGTTCCATTATTCTGGTAACCGCATACAATATGCAATCGGCCTGTGCTGCTTATTCTCATTTCAGTAACATAAGTGGTTAGCCCTGTGGGTGTAATATTTGTCCAAGTGACTCCACCATCATTTGAGCGTTGAATACCATTTGCACCGATTGTTGCAACATAAATATTACCGGCAGCATCGCATATAACCTTTGATACATTTGTAAATCCGGTTGTATTTCCTAAAAGATTCCATGTTACACCATGATCAGTACTTTTCCATACGCCACCGCCACGAACAGCATCAACATTGAATGTTTTTTCACCTGTTCCGAAATACATTATATCTGTATTGGAAGGATCCTGGCAAATACTTGCAATTGACAGGTTACCTAAAAAATCATTTACCGGAGACCATACCGCAGAAGAGGTTGAAGCAATATTAGTAGATTTCCAAAGTCCTCCAGCTACACCTCCTGCCCATATTGTAGTAGAACTTGTAAGATCAACCCAGATAGCACGCATACGTCCGCTTGTTACAGCATCAGATGCTGGCTGGGTACCCCTTGTATTACCATTACTTGGCCCAATTGCATCTGTATTTGGACCACGCTCTGTCCAACTTAATGCATTAACACGGGCGGCAACTGTATTATTTTTTCTTGCTGCTTTCAGCTCTTCGTTTGCACGAATCAAGCGGTCAACAGGAATATAGCCCAGAGAAACATCTTTTGTCATTTCAAATTCCTGCTCCTGTGCAAGCCTTATTCCATCTTCATTTTCTTCATTATCCATTTCAATCGCCACATCTTCTGCAACAACGCTGCGGGAAGAGTCAGTGGAACATTGAGTAAGAAGAAATCCTGAAATGAGAATCAAAACGGGTAAAATTCTGGGGTGCATACTATGTGTATTTTTTTATTTATAAAAATGATTACAGGATAAAAAATATCCATGCATTGAGGGTTCTGTAAAAAAAGGTAAGTGTGCTTAACAAAAAAGGCCAATACAGTAGGAAGGGATTTCAGCGCAAAAAAGGGATTTCGGTTTTGTTCTTCCCCTTTTTGAAATCAAACACATATTTCTTTGAAGTTGTTATTCCAGTTAAGCCGGAATAGCAATTAAAAATGAATGTATATATATAAACTCAGGAATCAAAGAAGATTTTAAAATATGTTATACACATTTTGTAATGCATATACTTTCTATTCATCTGAATTTGTGAGTATTTATTTTAGTGATTATCAAAATGCTCCGGGTAGTACATTTTAGAATTCTGGAATGGTTGAGAGTTTTATGAACGGCATAACAGGCGAAGGACTTAGTTTTGCAAAAAAAAGAACATGCGAATTTTGACCGTACTTTTCTTCTTAGTTGGTTTTGGATGCAACAGCCGTGCTCAAAACAATGCAAGTTTAGGTGTTGATGATTTTGAAAAAGGGCTAAACAGTAAAGAAGTTCAGCTGCTGGATGTACGTACTGCCGGTGAGTTTCGTAACGGACATATTAAGGGTTCATTACAGGCAAACTGGAATAATGAAAAGGAATTTGCTGACAGAATTGCTTCACTTGATAAAAACAAACCTGTTTATGTGTATTGTTTAAGTGGCGGACGCAGTCGTGCCGCAGCAGTCTGGATGCTTGAAAATGGTTTCAGGAATGTAGTGAATATGGAAGGTGGATTTAATAGTTGGAAAAGAAGCGGCAAACCTGTGGAAGGAATAACTGATGTAAAACAAATGACCCTGGCAGATTATCAGCAACAGATTGCCGGCAAAGAATATGTGTTGGTTGATTTTGGTGCTGAGTGGTGTCCTCCCTGCAAAAAAATGGAACCCATTGTGAATGATTTTTTAGCTTCTAACAAAAACATCAGCTTCTTCAAGATTGATGGGGGCATTCATACAGATCTTACGAAGCAGTTAAATACTGAAGTGTTACCAACTTTCATTTTGCTTAAAAACGGCCAGGAAGTTTGGCGATACAATGGGGTTCTTTCTTCAGAAGAATTGAACAAAGCGTGGATGGAGAAGAAATAGCTACAATTTCATCTGAAGTAAATACTGAACTTAAAAAAACCTACCTTAACAAAAAGATCAATAATGAGAAAGCTGTTTGTTCTTATTCTGATGGCAGTTTCGATCGTTTCGTTTGCACAGCAAAAACGGATGAATCAATGTGGGTTTATTATTCCTGATAATGTATACCTGCCCCCTACACGTTTTGCAAGTGTATATGAAGCAAGAGATATTTTACAGAATATGCTTGACACAATTAACTGGAAAGAAAATTTCAGAGTTCGTGAACAGAATGGCATTAATAATGCTTATGCCACTATCCAAAATGGGCAAAGATGGATTGTTTATGATAACGATTTTCTTGAGAAGATTGATTATATAACCGCTACGAAATGGTCTTCCGTAAGTATTCTTGCACATGAAATGGGTCATCATTACCGCAATCATGTATTGGATGCAACCGGAAGCACACCACCCAAAGAACTGGAGGCTGATTTTTTTTCCGGATATATCCTGGCTAAATTCGGAGCTTCTGCAAATGACGCAAAATCTGCCATGCAAAAAATTGCAAGTGATAATGGCAGCAGCAGCCATCCGCCAAAACAGGAAAGGCTGAATGCAATAGCACAGGGATGGAATTATGCAAAGGGTATTTCATCCAACCCGGGTACACAAGGCCCATCAACGCCACCAACTACAGGTGGACAGGGAACGGCAAATCCAAACCCTCCACCAACTCGTCCTCCTGCAAATCCTTCGTCAGATATGAGTTGGATTTATCTGTCAAATTATGGTGAGCAGGCAATTACAGTTTACCTATCGGATGATAACAAAAAATTTGAACCGGTTGAACTTAAACCCGGTCAGCCATTTGTATTTAAGTTTGAAGTGTACCAATATGGCTGGTTAAAATTAACCAACTCAGCTTCTGCAAAATCATATAAATTATTACACTTCAAAGACTATTCAATAGTTTGGAGCCGCAGAAACAGAAATTGGCTTCTTGTCGAAATTCCATAAAGTGGAGAACTTGAACTTCCATAAATTGAAAGCTCACTTATTTTTGTAATATGGAATTACCGGAAACAGGAAAAAAAGCATGGTTCAGGGATTGGTTCAATTCACATTACTATCACCTGTTGTATTTTAAACGGGATGAACAGGAAGCAGCTGCTTTTATGGATGGCCTTTTGCTGAAATTAAATGCTCCAAAAGATGCAGTGATGCTGGATGTGGGATGTGGCAGAGGCAGGCATAGTATTTATCTTGCTTCAAAGGGTTACCAGTTAACCGGTATTGATATCAGCGAAGATAGTATTGCCGAAGCAAAAGAACAGGAAACCGAAAACCTGGAATTCTTTGTACATGATATGCGACTTCCCTTTCGCATGAACTATTATGATTACGCTTTCAATTTCTTTACCAGCTTTGGTTTTTTTCGTACCCGAAGAGAGCATGATAATGCTATCCGTACGATTGCTCAATCAATAAAAAGTGATAGCATTTTTGTGATCGATTACCTGAATGCTCATTATGTAGAGAATCATCTTCAGTATAAAAGCGAAATAACAAAAGATGATGTAACCTTTTCTATTACACGCTGGCTCGATGAAACGCATTTCTTTAAAAAGATTGTAGTGGAAGATGAAGCAAACCTGGAAGAACCAGTGGAGTTTACAGAAAAGGTAGCCAAGTTTTCGCTGGGCGATTTTAATGATATGTTTGCTTATTACGGCTTACAGATACAGGAGGTTTACGGAAGCTATACATTCGAACCTTATCATGTCAGCAATTCCCCACGCCTGATTATTATAGCTAAGAAAATAAAGTAATTAAGGTTTTACTTTCTCTTTTTGATTATTCAGCAACATCCACCTGGAAGATTCATATAATGCAATGGTTTGTTCAGCCATCTGCTGTTTTATTTTTGTATAATTAGCAGCAGATAATAAAGGCGAATTAAAATGGACAGGAACCAGCGTGTCTTTTTGCAGGTTCATATTGAGAATATAATAATAATCATTATTAACAATCCCGATTTTTCCTTCATCATGATGAATGATAAACGCAAAATCTTTTCCTCCCCCTTTACGCAATACATCCCTTCCGATAGTTGTATTAGTAAATGGCTGATTCAGTAAACCTGCAATGGTTGGCAGTACATCCACCTGGCTTACTACTTCCGAACGTTTTTCCGGTTTAATAAATGCAGGAGAGTAAAAAAGTAAAGGAACATGCTCATCCGATAAGCGTTCGTTGGTCCACGCATCGGGATATAACGCACTTGCATTTCCTTTTACACCATGATCGCCAATGAAAACAAACAGTGTATTATTGTACCAGCTTTGCTTTTTTGCATTTTCCATGAACTGCTGTAGGCAATAATCAAAATAAAGGGAAGCTTCATATTCTCTCTGCGAATCAAATCCATATTTTTTCAATTCTGCTGCATCAATCATTCTGCTGTCAACAAAACTTCTGTCTTCTTCAGGAATAATAAACGGACGGTGATTATCTGCAGTTTGTATGATACTGAAAAAAGGTTGCTGTTGTTCTGTTAAGATGCGGTTAGCTTCTTTAAAAAGATTTTTATCACTGATGCCCCACACATTAAACTTCGGGCTTTTATACATTCCTTCTTCATATAATTTCAGTCCGGCTACATTATTTATCAACAGGCCTTTAAAATTATTGAACTCACTATTGCCGCCGATAAAGTAGAATTTTTTATAATCATCAAAAGAATTGATAATCGTATGCTGATTTAAGGCTTCAGGGTTGCGTGTTGAAAATTTACTCAGCTGAACATCAGGTATACCGGTAAGCAAAGAAAACACAGCCCGGGCTGTACCAAACGATGGCGAAAAGCAACGTTCAAAAAACAAACCTTCACCTGCTAATTGCTGAAAGTATGGAGTTGTCTGTAACGGGTTACCGCTCAGGCTTGTTTTATACATGCTGAACGATTCGCAAAGCACAAGCACCACATTCATTTTCTTTGCCGGTTGCTGAAACGTTTCATTCCGCTGAAAATTTAAGTTTGCTGTATTTTCCGGTAACTGCAGCAAATGCTTCATGATTTCAAACTGTCCTTTAGCGCTTCCATCATCCGTAAATGGTTTCCTGAAACGTAGTGTTGTAAAAAAATTTTCCAGTGGGTTTAATGCCAGGTAGGCTTTGAAATTATTTCCCAGTTTAAAAGCATCCTTCCACATCAGCGGCTTGGCAGGGTTGCTGCCTGCAATTCCAAAAATCAAAAGCACAATCAGCCAAACTGTACGCATAGGCTTATACGGTGCTTCAACCGAATAGTGTACTTTTTTATGTGTGCGATGAAAATATTTGTACAGTAACCATATTAATACCGACAGCAGCAAAAAGATCCAGAACAACGGATACGACTGCCAGAGCATCCGCAGGGAAATCGTAAAATCTTCAATAAAATTCAGGGCACTGGCATTGAGTCTTGTTTCTACATAATCGAAGTGGCCAAAATCAGCACCATAAAAAAACAGCAAAAAGCTGCTCATGATCACCAAATAAATAATCCAGAAACGCCGGTGTTTCGATGATCTGAAGGGTGACAAATTGGGGAAACTCCCGGCCAGCAGCAAGGGAGCAAGTAATATACTCACCCACCTAAGATCAAATCGTATGCCCATCAAGAAAGAAGGAATAGCATCTGCAAATGAAATTGTATCAGGACGGAACGTGAAAAACGTCAGTACCCTCATGATGCTGAACAGCAACATAAAAAAGAAAAATAACTTTAAAACCCAACGGGAAGTTGGTGGCAAGTGAAAACGTTTACCCATATTCCTTAAGCGTGGCCGCTAAATTAGAAAGATTTCAGCTCTTTCGGTTTTATTTCCATAAACGGTTAGCTATATTTGATGAAACCATGCTGAAACCTTTTTTACAATTCGACCGTTCCATGTTTTACTACATCAACAATAAGTGGAGCAATGATTTGTTTGATGCGGTGATGCCGTTTATCAGGAACCAATTTCTTTGGGTACCGGTTTACCTTTTTTTACTGTTATTTGTTTTCATCAACTTTCGAACTAAGGTTTGGTGGTGGGTTTTATTTTTCCTTGCCACATTTGCACTAACCGATTTGATCAGTACACAGATTTTTAAGGCCCTTATTCAGCGGCCCAGACCATGCGCCGATGCTGAAGCAGCTCAATACGTCCGTATGCTGGTTCCCTGCAGTTACAGCTATGGTTTTGTTTCATCACATGCGGCCAATCATTTTGGCATTGCCATTTTTCTTTTTCAAACCATGAAGCATTTTGCCAAACAATGGATATGGCTGGCTTTTGTATGGGCTTTTCTGGTTTGTTATGCCCAATTATACGTGGGGGCACATTTCCCGTTTGATGTAATTGGCGGAGCAGCTCTTGGCCTACTGATTGGCCACCGCACATCAATTATTTTCAATAAACAATTTGGAGGATTGCAGGTTAATTAATCGTTCCCTTTTAACAGTAAAACAGGCACTTGTAAAAAGCTTCGTAGATTTGCGCTATTATATACAATGGAGATATTTATTCTATTCGTTCTGATTTTCCTCAACAGCTTATTTGTAATTGCTGAAATTTCGCTGGTTTCGGCCCGCCGTGCAAGACTGGAAGTATTTGCAGCAAAAGGAAGCTCAAGTGCCAAAACAGCCCTCGAACTTTCAGAACATCCTGAACTGTTTCTTTCAGCAGCACAAATTGGCATTACATTAATTTCCATCTTAACGGGTGTGTACAGTGGTGAAAAATTTAGTGACGACCTGGCTCCCTTCTTCATGCAGTTTGAATCCCTGAAATCGTATGCAAATAGTATTGCCACTACAGTTATTGTAGTAATAGTAACATTTCTTTCAATTATACTTGGAGAATTGGTTCCTAAACGTTTAGGCTTAATCAATTCAGAAAAAACTGCAATGGCAGTAGCTAAGCCAATGAAGATATTTGCAAAGTCGGTTTATCCTGTTGCGTGGCTGCTGAACAGCATCACCAGCCTCCTGTTCAAACTGTTTCGGGTAAAGACCGTGCATGATAATCTTGTAACGGAAGAAGAGATTAAAGCCATCATTAGTGAAGGAACGGAGCAGGGAACAATTGATGAAGCAGAACAGGAAATTATTGAACGTGTGTTTCACCTGGGCGACCGGAATATTACTTCGCTTATGACCCACCGTAATGACATCATCTGGTTCGATCTGAATGATACAGAAACGTCTATAAAAGGAAAGATTGTTGGAGAACCCCACTCTATTTACCCCATTTGCGATGGTGATCTCGACAGTATCAAAGGAATTGTTTCTGTCAAAGATTTATATGTATCGGATGATTTTACCAAGTTCAAACACCTGATGAAACCTGCCCTTTTTGTACCTGAGAATAATTCAGCTTACCAGGTAATGGAAAAATTCAAAGAACGGAAAATTCACAGTTCTTTCATTGTTGATGAATATGGAAGTGTGCAGGGTATGATTACACTCAATGACATTCTTGAAGCAATTGTTGGAGATATTCCTGAACCGCATACCGATGACTACGAAATTGTAAAACGGGACGATGGAAGTTACCTCGTAGATGGGCAGATTCCCTTTTATAATTTTCTTTCCCGTTTTGAAAAAACAGAATGGATGAATGAAGGCGAACATGATTTTGATACATTGGCCGGGTTTATACTTCATCAGCTGGAACGTATTCCCCATGCAGGTGAAAAATTCACCTGGAAAGGATTTACATTCGAAATCATTGATATGGATGGCCACCGTATTGACAAGGTATTACTGAATGTTCCGGATGGTGTTGGCGAAAATGAATAAGGGTTAAAGATTCTTTAAAACACTTCCTTTTTACAATAACCTGTAAACACGGGTATCTTATTTGATATTTCATAAGAAACACATATTATGAAATCAAAATTTTACCCCTTCTTAGTTTTATCACTTTTACTTCTTTTTTCTTCCTGTAAAAAATGGCTGCCCGAAAACCGTGTGGTTGGTTCATGGCAACTGGTTGATGCTGAGAAACGCAGATCTTTCAGCAACCAGTCTTTTTCAACCGGATATGAAACTGGCGTATTTACTTTTTATGATAATGGAGACGCAACTTACAGAGATGCTGCAGGCAGTATGATGGGCAGTTGGAATATGCGTGAAATCGATGGCGGTTATTACGACCAGGATGGTAACTGGCAATCACAACGAAGAACAGACATGCTCATTAAACTGTACGACTTTCGTTCAAACAGAGTGATTGACTGGTATTTTGATTATATCGATTTCAGAACATCAGGTAATCGATTGGTCGGGTTTGTGAATGGAGCGAGCTATAATTACAGGTACTATTTCAGAAAACAGTAAGCTGAAGCTTAAGCTGCTTTATCAATAATATAGATCAATGAACTGCTTTGTTCTTTATTGAACCATGCATTCAGGTTAGATGAAAGCCCGTTAAAGAAAGCTTTGAGCAAACTTCCGTTCTGATATTTTTCACTGAGCATGCAGATATAAAAACTATCCAGCCACATGGGTTTTGTACTGATGACTTTCAGACCGTGCAGATGCATCAACTTACGCATGGATGCTGGCGAGAAATGATAAAGATGCCTGGGCACATCATACGATGCCCAGTATTCTTTGTAAGTTGTGGCATCTTTACTTACATAATTAGGTACTGCAATAATCAGTTTGCCTTTTGGTGCCAGTAATTTTTTAAGCTGCTCAATATATTCATCCAGTTGATGCACATGTTCAAGCACATGCCACATAGTAATGGCATCGTAAGTTCCATACGGCAATCTGAATAATTCTTCCGAAGGATAGATGTCACAATTATACTTCTTAACACTAATTGCTCTTGCATCTGCATCAGGTTCCAAACCAGAAACATTCCAGCCTGCTTTTACCATAGCATGTACAAACGTACCGGTACCGCTTCCAACATCGAGTAACATTCCTACACTTTTCTTTGTCGCTTTTTTAACCAAGGCTTCTTTACTCATCATGGTAAAAAAACGGGCCCAATGATAAATACGGTTGATAAATCCCTTCTTTGTATTGCTGTGTGAAATGTAGCTGGAAGATTGATAGTAACGCTGTATCGCTGTTTCGCAGGGAATGCCCTGCGTAAAGCGCAGGCTGCAATCTGTACATTCTGAAATAACAAATGTTTCGTTGCTCACAGTAAAGTCTTTGGCTGTGAGAACTGCCTTCAGGGATTGACTTTTACAAACAGGGCAATGTGTTTGTTGTACATGATTACTCATAAGCAGCAAGTATCAGCTTTGGTTTATGGTTTATTGACTTCTGTAAGTGGCTGGCTTTTCATTCAATTTCAGTTTCTCACTATTGCCATGTTGAATTCTATTATCAGCAATTGTTGACTGATGATACCAGATTGCTGCAATACCAATCAACAACAATACCAGAGTAATAAACCAGAAGCTTCTGAATTTTTTCTTCTGATTTCCAAAAAGCAATTCTTCCATTTCTGTATTTGTCTTTTCATCCTCACCCACCCTCACAAAATGCTCTGCATTTTTCCGAATAACCTTTTCAGCTTTTACGGGCTCTGTAACCTCCGATTCAAATGATGATGCAAAATGAAGTATTTTATTTTCATCTTTAGAAAAATGGCCAATTCCTTTCCATTCAACAGCATTATTTTCAGTTAAACTATGTTCAAAATCAGCCAACAGCATTTGCTGTTGTTCTTTAGCAGCAGCATGACTGATATGCAACTCCTCACTCATCCAATGTTCAAATTCTTCATCTGGCTGAGCTGTTGATGAAAAATGAAGAATAGATTGCGGAGCGTGTAACAAACGATTGGGAAAATCAAGTCTTGCAGGCAATTGCTCCACCGAAAATGTGCCGATGCCTTTCAGGGATAGCTGTTTTCTAAACGATAAATACCTGGCAACCAGATCAACCATGCTTAGTTTTGCTTTTGGTCAAAAGTAAGCCTTATTCCTGCAAGAAAGTTAAATCCAACCGATGGATAATTGTTCCAACGCTCATACTTTCTGTTGAAAACATTGTTGAACTGAGTCCAAACACTAACCATCCTGTGTACTTTAAATTCCATTCCTGCATTCAGATCGAATACGGCAGGAAGACGATTGGTATTAAAAGTGGTTTCAAATAAAGCACCCTGCCATGCATAGAGGTCGCCCTTTACCATAATCTTTTTGGTAGGCTGCCACCTTAAAGCTGCTGTTAACTGCAAAGGAATTACATGCCAGGCACCGGAATAATTTTGCTGACCAACGAAATTATAGATATCCAATTTTCCACTGGCATTGAATTTATCCTGTAATACAAAACCCATTTCTGCCTGCCAGTGAAAAGCCTGCAATTTAGATTCCCGTAAAACAGTAAACAAAGACGGTTTCATAAAGTTGGTGAATAAAGGAATACCTAATTGTTCAAGATAACCGCCCTGTATCCGGTAATTAAATGAATTGGCAAGAGTGCCTTTCACACCACCGTATACTTCTGTAATTCTTGTATTGAACTGTGATGCGGGTTGATTGATCCAGGGATTTTGAGAAACAAGATATTGATAGGTATTTTTTCGAACATGTGCCACCCAACCTGCTGTAACAATAATTTTCTTTTCCTGCAGGTGAAAATCAACCAGCAAATCCGGGAGTACTTTCACTTTGCTGTTATCCCATGTGGGGCGAATGCCTGCTTTGATATACAACCTGGATGTTTTTAATAATACAGCAGCATTAAAGAAATAAACATTATTGCTGTAGGAGGCACTGTCAGTTGGCGTATACGTTGTTAAATCAGCATTGGCACGAAGCAGCAAACCAAAACTTGTTCCGAATCTTACTTCAACAGGTATATCAAGCACTGCGTTTGTTTCGGTTGAACGGCTATCGCTGAATACACTGATGTTGAGATCAGGATTATAACTGATGCCATACCTTGTTACATAAGCATTACGTAATCCTGCACGGATATTAATGGTTTGATATGGTTTTTTTAATGAATCATCTTTTGAATTAGCCAGTGATGCATCAGGTCCGTATAAGAAAAATGTTTGTTGCTGGTAACCGGCTTTACCATATAATTCAACGCTTTTATATACGGTATTTATATTGGCTGACAAATTTGTATTGCTGAATTTCTGCACACGGAGTTCGCCTTTTTGTGAAATATGACTGGCAAGTAAAGTGAAATTAGTGTGCTTACCATCGCCAATGGTAAA
>JANOIQ010000040.1:0-2566 GCA_031407835.1 Chitinophagaceae bacterium | reverse complement strand
CCGGCTACGGTGATAAACACCAGTTCAACATTACGCAAACGGGAAGATTGTTTGGCCAGCTCACGCAGCAAATACAAAGGGGTTTGGGCACTGCCCTGTACAAACACACGGTGCCCGCTTTGTATAACGGATAAGGCTTCTTCTGCTGATTGATAACTGATTTCTTTGTACATGGAATAAAAATAATAACAAAATTAAACTGCATTTGACAGGTGAATCATGCCCATAAACAGGATAAGTGGTGATATTTAACAGCAATGTTTCAACTAATTTTGCGTTTTAAAAAAAACAAATCGACCAATGAAATTTCTTCTCTCTTTCCTGTTGTTTTCAGTTCTTGGATTTACGGTTACTGCACAGAACGGTTCTAAGTTGCCGCCGCTTGATAAATCGCCCATGGATATGGCTTATTACCCGGTGAATTATCCCATTCTGCGTATTCAACCCAATAAAGTAACAGAACAGCTGATTGCAAGGGTGGTGTACAGCCGTCCTTCAAAAAGCGGACGTAAAGTGTTCGGCGAACTGGTGGAAGATGGAAAAGTATGGCGACTGGGTGCAAATGAAGCCACCGAAATTGAATTTTTCCGTGATGTAAAAATTGGCGGCAAAATAGTAAAGAAGGGGCGTTATACCATGTATGCACTGGAGAACCCGGTTAAATGGACACTCATCATCAATAAAGAAACCGATATCTGGGGAGCGTTTAAATACGATGCAGCAAAAGATTTAGTTCGTACAGAATGTGCCGTTGCAAAAACAACAGATATGGTTGAGTCGTTTACTATGACCTTTGAAAAGGTGACGGATAAAAGCATCAGCCTGGTAATGAACTGGGACGATGTGGTGGTGAGGTTGCCAATCTCCTGGTAAGAATGAAGTAAGAGATAAGAGGCAGGATGTAAGAAGTGAAGTAAACTTTAAACGGTTTGATAAATAGCTAAGAAAGCCCTGCAGAAATGCAGGGTTTTATATTACTCTTGCACATGGGTTTAACAATGAAACATTTTATATCAAGAATAAACTGGCGGCAGATATTGGTGCATACAATTGCATCCTGGTTTTTCATGTATGCATTCAGAACGTTTTCTTACTTGTTTCACCTGGAAATTATTGATGCAGCCTTTTCATCAAATGTCAACCTGGAAAAAATGATCGTTGAAAAAGGGACCGCTTTTGAAGACCTTAGTTCTTTCTTAGTTTGGGAATCTTTTTCGGGTACAATTGGTTTGTTTGTGGCTTTACTTCTTTCTCTCTTTTTATCACTAAAACGAAGCTGGTTTTGGCTGAACGCATTCATTGCATTTGTACTTATGTTTCTTCTCCATTGGTTTCATGTTTCGGGATGGGATTACCTGAACTCATTTTTTTATTACCCGGGCTCTCTGTTTACCAACACACTATTTAAATTTCTCATAGACGGCACTATATTATTAGTTCCAGGTCTGCTGCTCTTTTTCTCAAAATCAGTCAACCGGTTTATTACAGGTAATACACTATCAGCCTGAGTATTTTTCTTTTGGTTTATCTGCATTGAAAGTTCGATTTTTACAGCATGTGTGGTATTGCAGGAATTATATCAGTGAATCAGCAGCTTGTTTCAACAGAACGGTTGAAAGCAATGACGGATTCCATTGTTCATCGTGGACCCGATGGTGAAGGCTTTTGGTTGAATGAAAACAAAACAGTTGGGTTTGGTCACAGACGTTTGGCGATTATTGATTTAAGTGAAGGAGGTAAACAGCCAATGCACCTCACCCCAACCCTCTCCAAAGGAGAGGGAGAAAAACCAAGCTACACAATTACTTACAGTGGTGAGATCTATAATTACATTGAACTGAAAGATGAACTGCTGAAGAAGGGTTATCGGTTCCGCACACAATCCGATACTGAAGTAATTCTTGCTGCTTATGATTGCTGGAAGGAAGAATGCCTGCAGCAGTTTGATGGAATGTTTGCCTTTGCTATCTGGGATGAACAGGAGCAAACCGTTTTTGCAGCAAGAGATCGTTTTGGCGAAAAGCCTTTCTATTATTTTTTTGATGGAGAACAATTTGTCTTCGCCAGTGAAATGAAAGCTTTGTGGGCAGCAGGGATTAAAAAAGAGATCGATCATACCATGCTGCTGAATTATATTGGTTTGGGCTGGGTGAAAAACCCGGTTGATCTGTCGCAAACATTTTATAAAAATATTATCTGCTTAGCACAGTCGCACTACCTGAAATTAAATTTGCGTGATGGTAAAAATGAAATAACACAATACTGGGATCTGGATAAAGAAACCATTTCAACCATCAGCGAAACAGAAGCGATTGAACAGTTTCAATCTTTATTCAACACATCAGTTAAGCGAAGATTAAGAAGTGATGTTGAAGTAGGCACAAGTTTGAGTGGAGGGTTAGACAGCTCATCTATTGCAGCAACCATCAGCCAACTTCAAACTACCAACTACAAACTGCAAACCTTCACGGCTTCCTTTCCCGGTTTTGAAAAAGATGAAACAGCTTATGCCAAACAGGTAGCTGATCAGTTTCAGTTGCAGCAGTTCTGTGTTACACCAACTGCA
>JANOIQ010000010.1:0-2647 GCA_031407835.1 Chitinophagaceae bacterium | reverse complement strand
AGAAACTCTTATTGTATCACCTGCTTTACCTTTTATTTTTAACCGCACCCAGCCGACTAAGTTTTGTCCAAAGTCGATCACCTTTTCTTTTTTCGGTGTAGTGATCACCTTTTGAGTTGCAAATGTTTCCTGCTTTTTGATGGGCTCGTTATAAGTTGCTACTAAAATATCTTTTGAAAAATTGGCTGTTTTAACTGCAGTCCAGTTTTGATCATCATACCCTGCTAATGCCCATCCATTCTTTTCCATTCTTGCATCAATGGTTTCACCTTGATAAATACCATTCGAACGAATGGCACCGGTGGAAGATTTCCAGCTTGCATCAGATGCAATAGTTTCCGTTGTTCCATCAGCATAGATCACTTCAAGTTGAAACAGCAAAGCGATATCCTTTCCATAAATATTTCTTCTGTGATCGAAGGAGAAATTTCCACGATACCATCCATCGCCCAATGTAACTGCAATGGCGTTGGCACCATCTTTCAACAGATCAGTTACATCATAAGCCTGGTATTGCAGACGTTTGTTATAACTCGTCCAGCCCGGTGTGAGATAGGCATCACCAACACGTTTGCCATTGATCTGTGCTTCGTATAAACCATGTGCAGTAATGTAGGCAGTTGCTGATTTTATTTTTTTCCCATTGTTGAATTCTTTACGCATCAATGGCGCTGCAAACAAACTATCTTCCTTGTAACCCGGTTCTATCCATTGTGCTTTCCAATCTGTTGGTTGTAATAAACCCATTTGCCAATGAGCAATGGTACTCCACGCTGAAGCTTTCCCGTTATTATCCCATACACGAACCTGCCAGTAATATTTATTACCTGATACCAAAGCAGGACCTTTGTACGGCACATGAATCGATTGATCGGAACTGATCTTTCCGCTTTTCCAACTGCCTTCGCCCTTTACTAAAGCCGCCGGAATAGTACCCACTCTTATTTCATAAGCAGACTGCATCACATTCCGTTGATCAGAAACCAACTGCCAGCTGAAATATGGTTGCAACATATCGATGCCGATCGGGTTCTTTAAATTTTCTGTAAGGAGATGATCCACTTTCACCTGTGCAATTACAGCTAAAACGATGCATTGAAAACCGAGAAGAAGGAAGATTATTTTTTTCATACAATTTATTGCTGGTTTAGCATTGTTATTAATCAAATATGAAATCATTATTCGCTCACAACTACTTTATCAATCGAAACGAAGTTGCCTTTACTCCCCGAAAGTCTTCCCGACTTTTCTTTCCACCACCATTTTTCACCCAATACGGTAACCGTTACGGTATAAGTATCTTTTTTAAGTACGGGACTTAAGAACTTTAATAATACTGCCGGATATTTTGAATACATATCAATTGAAGATGTCAGAATAGTTTTGCCTTTACTGTCCCGAATTACAATACCTGCATAACCACCATCGGGCCGGGCCAGTCCATAGATGCCAATTTGCGTTCCTTTCAATACAAAAGAAAAAGAAGCATCTTTTACATCGGAGCTTTTTACTGCTAATGTATCCTGTTTCCAGCTTCCGGTATACATAATTCGTTTGTCAGCAGATGATATTGTTTTTTCAACTGACTTAACTGCTGATACTTCTCCGGTTGACTGATTGATCTTCCATCCTTCTTTAAATTTTGGCAAAGAAATACTGTGACCCGAAACAATAAGCGGTTGCCATACATAAGTAGCCGCAGAGGCTTGCTTTGGAAACGACCAACGATCACCCATGAACATATAAGTTATTTCTCTTGATCCTTCGACGGGTAATACAAAAGTTGTTTGCGAATTCCAGGTAAGTGTGCCTTGCGGTGCAAAGAATCCTCTCTGTATCCATGGCCCTTTTAATGAGGTGGAAGTAAAATAATAATTGTCATTACGTTCCCAACCGGTAAGACCAGAACCTAAGAAATAATACAGACTGTCTTTGCGAAATATTGCTGGCGATTCAAACCCACGTTCGAAAGCTTTATTCACCTGTTCACTGATGCTTTTGTAATCATCATTCAATTTATAAATATCACCACCGTGCAGCAACACATAACCACTGCCATCCTTATCCTGGAACGTACCCATATCCCATTTCTTAATAGGCTTGCCATTAAACAGCAATGGCCCATGAAATGTATAAGGCCCCGTAATATTCTTTGCAGTTGCATAACCCACAAACTGATCTACATAACCAAGTGTATCGGCATGCATGTACATGATATATTCACCTGTTGAGGGGCACTTCATCACTTTGCAACGTTCACCTACACGGTTTGGTCCCAGCTTACCGCTTTGCTGCTGAGGCAGGGCTATGCTTTCGAATTTCCAGTTGTACAGATCAACAGAAGAATAACAGTTGAATCCAACAAATGCATTACTTGTATCATCGTGACGCTCTCCAAACAAATAATACTTCCCATTATCTTTTACAATGTTTGCACCGTGTGCACTCACCGTATTTCCTTTATCATCAAACCAGGGAATACCGGAGTAAATGGCATTAAAAGTGTTTTTCTTTTGTGCTGGCAAATAAATACTGCTGAATAAAAGAAGAAACGTTACTATTGATTTAGACGCACAGTTCATATTCAGTTTACGACTCAAAGTCATTCTTTTATATTTTATAATCAGCCCCGCCAATGAACAAATGC
>JANOIQ010000602.1:0-8022 GCA_031407835.1 Chitinophagaceae bacterium | reverse complement strand
GATAAAGTTTTTCTATTCTTTCCAATTTGCCATTTTCATGAAAGGATTTTTTTTCACCTATAAATTTGTTGTTTGAAATTGTAGTCTCATGCTTTAGTCGTCCATTCTCGTAATAAACCTTGCATACATAATTAGAGGTGTCGCTTTTGTCTGCATAGATAAATTCAGTCATTGTTTGTCCATTAGGATACCTGTCAATAATACGTTTAGTAGTCTGTTTACAGCCTATAAATAGTATAATCAAAAATGTAATGGGAAACGTCCTCATAAAGTTGCAGCTTACGAGCAGGGCTTTATGCAGGTTGGGAATTAGTATTCCGTCTACCCATGACCGTGCTGATTGAAAATATGTTGATGAAGTTAAGTACAAAAGTTCATTGTTATTCGTCTGCTGGAACTGAAGCCTGGATTTGCAATTAGCTGATGTTACAACGTCAAGCCCAACTTGCATAAAACCCAATGTTAGGTGCAGTTGTTCATCTATTGTCAATTTAGATTATACTCTTCTAATGCCTCAGTCCAAATGTTTTGTCTGTTAAGTGCAATAGCTTTTTTTACAATTGTCAATAATAAGTCTTGGTCTTTCAATTCATCTTTGATGATGTTTTTGAAACTTTGTGAATCATCAGTGTCTAAGGGAGTGACTTTGTCTCCTAGTTCACAGCAGCCATAACCGTCAAAGGAAATTCTTTTTAATGAAATCCTGTCTTTGTCTTGGTTATTAAAGTCTAAGAATACGCAGCCATCTAAACAACCTAAATAATAGTCAGCCGGTCTTGAGTCTGGCATTGATGTTATAAAGAAACCAAAGTTAGCCGTCATATCGTATTCTTTTTTATAACGTCAACAAAGTGAGCCATATTTTTACACTGAAACTCTTGTCTAGATTTTGGGTTGTCGATTTCTATATAAAAAAATTCAGAAGTGTCAAATAGAATCTGAACGTTTCCTTTATGGAAAGTCATAAATCCATCATATTGCCAATTTTGACTTTCTAAATACCTATAGTATTTACTGAAGCCTCGGCTGTCAAATTCATAGTTTTCTGTATGTAGATTGTCGGTCATAATTGCACCTAACGTTTTGCATTGCCGAAGGGCAGGGAATCGATGCTGGTCCAGCCCGGTGGAGATGCTAAAAAGAATGATGATTATAAAATTACCGAAAAGTTTCTTAGAAAGAGTCCTGCCCCAAACCAAAGCTGATAGCGAACAACAGCCGAAATTAGTTTGTCCAGCCCTGACTTTTGGCAATGCATTGTTACATGCCGTTTTTTGTCTTACGGAAATTTTGGCGAAATAAAAATATGATTGTTACAAGTCCTATAAAGCCTCCTGTCAAAACAGTTATTATTTGAGTTTGACTGATGCATGGCGGACAGTAAGTATTTGGCAAGCACGGCTCACACTTAGGCTGTATGTAAAAGTAATATGTAGTCAACACGGCTTCTATTAATGTCAGTGCTGCAATAATTTTGCTTGTCATTGTCATTACTACAGATCTAAGGGATTTAAAGTATTAGTCGATGTCATAATTGAGGTCAAAGCGTAATCAAATATTTAAAAACGAGAAAATTCAGGAGCGATGCAATAGAAAAAGCAAAAATAAAAACAGTTAGAGGCCAAGAATTATTGAAGTCCTTGTCCCACAGCTTTTTTGACCAAATTGAAACAATGTTCGGAAAGATCGTCCAATAGATAGCTTTGCATAAAGTTTTGAAGTTTTTAAAGCAAAGTCTCCCTACAATCAAAACAATTGCTAACTCAACTAATATGAAGACTTCGAGCTTTGTCATTAAATGGCATGTAACGTCAGGGGCTTGCCGCAGGGCTGGTATTCCGTGTTACGTTCAGCCCGGACTGAAGCCGATAGAAATTCTAAAGCCGAAGATATATTCTTTTGCTGGGATTTATTCTGTCGCTGGGACTGCAGTTGATTAGCGATATGTCGATCAGGATATATTCGGAAGCCAGCCTTGCGGCAAACCGCATGTTATGCGCCTGTTTCTTTAGCAATAACTTTTTGAAAATCTATTTTACCAAAAAATGTGCTATCAGAATCTAGTTTTGAAAGCCCATACTTTGCAAACTGCTTTGATTTGTCAGGGTTTTTTAGTTCATAAACTTTTGTCAAAGCCCAAGCAAACCTAATATCACCAAACATTGGAGAAATTCCTTCCAATTTATTTGAAACGTTTATATAGGGATTCTCTAAATCAGACACTTCAATTCTGTCCATAATATTAGGATCACTCTTAAACGCATCAATAGTTGGCAATGCTTGACTAATAAACAAATCAAATATCTGGTTTGCTATTTGTTTATTTTCTTCCTCCTTATCAGAATAGGTCCACCATTGATCACCTTTGCCGGGTTTAGCTAATCTGGATCGCAACTCACAACTTGAGAATCTTAATTTCTTAAAATTCAGTTTATACTCTCCAATACTTTCTATCTCTTTTGGTTGAATGCCATATTCAGCGCAGCACTGTCCACCGTAGCGACTTGCCTGGATGCCAAAAGCGAAAACAAAAGCATCTGATTCCATTAAATAATCAAATCCAGAACCCCTAAAACCAATAGCTCTCATTTTATCTCCGAGAGTTTTGGAGATTTGTTTCTTAAATTCAACTGCAGATATCATAGTGTTTGTAACAAATGGCGCATAACACATAAATATACGCAACTCTAGCATTATCCAAAATTTTCAAGTCATTGATTTTCATCACTTGCTATATGCGCTTTTTAGATTGTGGGTTGCGCAATTGCATTTTTACAAAAATCCTTTTTCACGCAAGTCATCAAGCGGGCTGCTTATGTTTACCAGTGCCTTCCTCGCTACATGCACATACCGTTCCGTTGTTTTAATATCGAAATGCCCGAGAATATCCTTGATATACTTAATATCAACTCCTTTTTCTAAAAGATGAGTAGCAAAACTATGCCGCAACCCATGAAAGCTTATATGCTTTGTAATACCTGCCCGCTTCTTTGCTTCAATAAAGATTTGCTGAGCACTGCGGGTGCTGTAGGGTTCTCCGGCTGTTTGTCCCTCAAATAAAAAGTGAATAGGTTTTGGCCTCTGCGTTTTCAAATATGAGCGTAAAATATCCAGCAATAGCGGACTTAAATTCACATATCGGTCTTTCTTTCCTTTTGATTGTTCAACCAGGATGGTCATCCGATTTGAATCGATATGCGTAAGCTTAATGTTAACTACTTCGCTAACCCTTAATCCCGCACTGTAAGCGGTAAACACAATGGCTTTATGCTTTAAATTGATTATGGCTTTAAACAAACGGCCAATTTCTGCTTCGTTTAAGACTTTTGGCAACTGTATTTGTTTTTTCGAACGGGGGATGTCGAAAAAAAACGTTTCCTTTTTCAATACCAGTTCAAAATAAAATTTGAGAGCATTCAGTCGGCTGTGAAGAGTATTTTCCGAAAGCTGAAGTTTCACCACACAATACAGCATATACCGTTTCAACTGTTCTGTAGTTAATTCCTGCACATGCTTATCTCCAAGCAATTGTAACAACTGCATAAACTCATTACGGTAGGTTTGCAATGTGTTTGTACTGTATTTCTTCAGTGCAAGCTGTTCGAGGTAACGCAGTAATTGTTCTTTGTTATTAGGTGATAACCGAACCGGAGACCTTTCCACTTTCTGATGTTGCACAGTTAAAGTGGTTGCAACAGGTAACCCGCATTTTTTCCGGTTCACTTCCGTATCGGGTATATGCCAGCCCTTTAACGTGCTGCTCCAGACTGCCCCCGGTACTTTTTTAATACGTTCATTCCACGATTTGTTATTAGCAAACCTTACCAGTATGCGTGGTTTGTTTCTGTGTATAACGAGGGAATAGCTGATGTTTTCCATCTCTTCGGTGTTTACAATACAGCAGCAAGTTCTTAATTCTTTTTTAGAAAAGAAAGCAGGATGCAAATAAAAAGACCGGACGATATTGCCCTGTCTCATTTTTAGAATAAAATAGTTTAACTGAACAAATACTCCACATCTTCCCTGGTCAAACTCTTTACAAATCCATTATCATCAGCAATCAAATCTCTTGCAAGCGAACGTTTCCGTTCCTGTAATTGAACGATCTTATCTTCAATCGTATCCTTACAAATCATGCGGTAAGCAAAAATATTATTGGTTTGACCAATACGGTGTGTTCGGTCAATTGCTTGCTGTTCAACAGCAGGGTTCCACCAGGGATCAACAATATATACATAGTCGGCTGCTGTTAAGTTTAAACCCACACCACCTGCTTTTAACGAAATCAGGAACACCCGGATCTCTTCATTGTTCTGAAACCCCTGCACTGCTTTTTCTCTGTCGGCAGCAGAAGTACTTCCATCAAAATAAACAAAGGGAATATTTAATTCTTCCAGTTTATGTTTAATCAGCGCCAGCATTCCAAGGAATTGCGAAAACACCAACGCTTTATGGTTCCCCATATTCTCTTCCAGCTCCCGTGCAATTTCATCGAGCTTAATGGAATGGTTGGGAAGTTTTTCCGGTTCGTTTAATATAGAAGGTGAATCACAGATCTGCCGGAGTTTCATCAATCCCTGCAGAATGGTTAACTGCGACTGACCAATACCTACATCTTCAATGGTGCCCAGAATTTTTGAACGGTACTCGTTGCGGTAGGCATCATAAATTTTTCGCTGTTCAGTTTCCATTTCACAATACAGAATGGTTTCTGTTTTTTCAGGAAGATCTTTGGCAACCTGTTCTTTGGTACGCCTCAGAATAAACGGAAATAATAATTTACGTAAATGATCTTTCTGTTCTTTTTCACCAAACTTATCAATGGGTGTTGCAAAGTCGTTACGGAAATGTTCTACACTGCCCAGCATACCGGGATTAAGAAAATTCATTTGTGCATAAATATCAAACGTGTTGTTCTGCAAAGGCGTACCACTCATGCATAAACGGTTTTTGCTTTTCAGCAAGCCTGCTGCCTTGGCTACTTTGCTGTTAGGATTTTTAATGGCCTGGCTTTCATCGAGAATCACCGAATCAAAACCCTGCTCGCTTAATAATTTAATATCGCTGCGGAGTGTACCATAGGTTGTAATGATGACATTGTATTTATCGAACAGCAGTTTATCTCTTGTACGCTGTGCGCCGTGATGAATATGATAGGTTAACTCAGGAGCAAACTTTTTAATTTCATTTTCCCAGTTATACATCAAGGTTGTGGGGCAGGCAACCAATGCTTTTAAATGTCCGTTCTTTTCACGCAGGTGATGCAGGAACGAAAGCGCCTGGATGGTTTTACCCAAACCCATATCATCTGCCAGTATTCCACCCCAGCCAACTTCACTTAAAAAATTTAACCAATGAAACCCGCTTTCCTGGTAAGGACGCAGGATGGGCATTAAATGTTTGGGCGGATCAATTTTTTTGATGTGTTTAAATTCACGCAAACGTTCATACTTTTCTTCCAGCTCAATCATGAGTTCAGCTTCATCCCTGTTCTCGTACAACTCATCAATAACACTGATGTGATATTTTGATAAACGCAGCTTGTCGTGTTTGTTTTCACCCACACGGAAGAGCATGGAGTAGCGCTTGATCCATTCTTCGGGCAGCACACCAAGTGAGCCATCGGCCAAATGCACCAGCGTTTGCTTGTTGGCCAGTGCTTTTTTTACTTCGGCAATGCTTACCTGCTGATCGCCAAACACCACATTTACTTTTGCATCAAACCAGTCAACACCATTGCTGATGTAGATCTGTGTTTTTGGTTTCGATGTATTGAAACGGAAATTCTTCAGCACATCCCACCCTTCAACCGGAACCTTCATTTCCTTCATGGCATCCACAAATAAAAAGAACCAGTTATTCTTCAACACTTCTGCTCCTTTCAACGCAAGCTGCGATCCGCCTTCGGGTTTAATAAATTGTGAATGCAGTTTTTCAACCTTACCAATGAATTCGTTTTCTTTTTCCTTGTTACGGTTCACAATGATTAGTCCGTCTTCACTTGGAAGAATGATTTCATCTTTATCTGTCGAGCGTACTTTATAACCTTTGTAACTGAATGTAGGAATCATAACGAGGTATTCACCACGTTCCTGTAACTGCAAGGTTACTTCCGGCTCACCCGATTTTACTTCTTTGATCAACGCTGCATCAAACTCCACATGATAATCTCTTGCAATCTTCAGCGCTTCTTTTTCAAGAAAGGAAGGAAGATCGGTGTTACTGATCAAACGATTGTTGTTTGCCACACAATCAAGAACCAGCTGTGCATCTTCCTGTTTCTCCCAGGTTCTTGCTTCATCATTCAGGAAAAAAATCAGCGGACTGTTCCAGTCGTTGTCATGTACATCAACAGGAGCGCCATTTATTTTTACTTTACAACTCCACTCCCATTTATTTTTTTTCTGCGTTAAGGCAAAGAAAGGTTTTAAGAATGTAGCAGAGGTTGTAAGAGGAATAAGGTTTTTTGTTTTAAACTCTTTACCTTTTGGAAGAAGTAAAACAGGCGAGCTTGTTTCTGCAAATAATTTCTGAATACGTGGAAGCAGATATTCCAGCATCAGCGTTTTAGTATCTTCCGGTAAATCATCTTCATCCTGGTGAATGATGTTTTCCCAAATACCGGAGAAGGGTGAGTTGCGATTTACAAACTTGCTGATTTCTGCAGGCTGCAAACGTCGCAGCAATTGAAGAAGCATCTTATCGTTTTCGGGGAAATCTTCTGTTTCAATAAACTTACTGACGTCTAATTTTTCAACCACACCAATGTACTCTGCACCGTCTTCATTTATTTCGCCCTTTATTACATCAATGCTGAAATAAGGAAATTGTTTGGTGTTATTATTTAAGACGATTCCCAGGCGCTGACTTGGTTTAAGATCAACAGCCACTTCCACTTCCCGCTCACTTGTTTGTGTAAAGAACGGCTCTGGTTTTTTGAGTGTGGATGGTTCTACTCTTTTTACTCCGGGATCAAGAACCCGTAAAAAAGGCTTACCGTCTTTATAAATGAATTCAAATTTTTCCTGCCAGTTATCTGTTAAGGAATAACCGTAAATGCCCAGCAACTTTCCTTTTTCTTTATCCATGTTACGGATGCTGTCGAAATACATAGGCCCGTGTGAATTCAGCAATTGAATAAACACAACCGCTTTATGTTCGCAAATGGCATGTGCACTTTCGGCACAGTTGCAGGAAGTATCAAAATTACGTTCGTCGTTTTTCTGAATGGTTACCGGCCAGGTTTCACCACTCATGATCACTTCAGCTTTTACACTTTCATCTTTGGCTGAAAGAACAGAGGCTTTATTGCTTCGCAGAAAAATTTCTGCATCATCCAGTGCAGCAGCAGCTGTTAGTGAACGGATTGTTTTCAGCTCAATATTTTTCATTTTCACAACGGTATGCCGCTGATCATACCGCAGATCTTTGATGCCAAGAATATTTCTGTCGACCAGGTCCTGCAACTGAAACAGTGAAGCAACTTCATGCCGGCAGATATCGCCTAAATTATAAGGACAGCTGCAACGTACATTCATGGCATTGGCATCCTTATACTTTTGAATATATACTTTGTAAAAAGTAGCATAAGAATCATCTCTTACACGGAACACAACGGTTCCCATCAATTCATCGTGTTCTACCAGTTCGGCAAAGCCAATGGCATGAATTTTTTTTCCACGACGGACTACTTCTTCGGTTCCATGATTGTAAGCAAACTTCAACAGGTGTGGTAATGCCATTCTCTGAATTAATTTTTTTAAGCAGCCGTTGCGAAAGGGCCAATCTGCAAAAATAAAAGGATTCTATTCACATTTCCAGAGAAAAGATGAAAGAAATAAAAACATTGCTGCAACAAACAGAATACAGAAAAACTAAGCTATCTTTAGTAGTTTTTCTTTCCGGAATTTATTTCCCTGCTATCAGCATTCCATCTTTATAAAGCGGCAGTACATTGGCAATATCATCTGTTAAGCAGAAGCGGATATCTTCAATTAATCCATAGCGGTCAACCAAACGATG
>JANOIQ010000600.1:0-2353 GCA_031407835.1 Chitinophagaceae bacterium | reverse complement strand
GCATTTCTTGGTGATTTTTCCAATGCAACTGCCGACTATGTGCAGGCCATCATTAAGAATACAACCAATTACGAGAACAATATTTATATTGATGACATCAACATCACTGTAAAAGATGCTAATCCCAATTTGAAACGCAAGGGAATAATGATTACTCCCAACCCCTTCAGGGAAAGCTTTGTACTGCAGTATTATCAAAAACCACTGAATATTGAATACATCAATGTGTACAACCATATCGGACAACTGGTTTGGCAGAAGAAAATAGCAATGGGCATACCCGGAAATAATTTCGGCCCCAATTACCTGGAAGTAAACCTGGCCAATCTCAGTAGTGGTATTTACACCGTACAGATTGTGTACAGGGCCAAAGAAACACAGACGATAAAAATTTTGAAAATAAATTAATGTGTTGCCTGCATAAGCTTATCACAGTTCTCAGAATTCAGATAACTGGTAATTTTTTAGTAACTTAGATGAGGTAAAAAATATAATCATGTTGTACGGGCAAATAAGTATTGATCCAGAAGTAATGAGCGGAGCACCAGTATTTGCAGGGACAAGAGTGCCTATCCAAAATCTCTTTGATTACATCGAAGGAGGTGAAGACCTTTCCGAATTTATAGATGATTTCCCTTCTGTTTCAAAAGAAGCTGCTTTAGCTGTTTTAGAAATGGCCAAAAAGTCATTGACTTCTGAAAAAATGCTTCATGAAAATTTTGCTTGATGAAAGTTTACCCCGTAAACTCTGTAACAGCTTTCCCGGGGAGCATGAAGTTTATACTGTACTTGAGAAAGGCTGGTTAGGCAAAAAGAATGGCGAATTATTAAAGCTGATGATAGAAGATAAATTTGAATTATTTGTTACAGTTGACCGAAATCTTCCTTACCAGCAGAATCTTGAACGACTTCCTTTAACGATTTTTATTCTTTGTGCCTTTGACAATCGGATAGAAACATTAAGATTACTCATTCCCAAATTACTTTCCAGACTTACAGAAGGAAATCTTCAAAACGTAATTGAAATATCATAAGCTTCAAAAGCCTTTGTACAAAATTAAAGTGCTCCATTAAACTAAACTGTAATTTACAAGGCTAACCCAAGGAACCAAATGGATCATCAATCCAAAACCAACCAGTTAATAAAGTAAAAGCACGGTCAGACCACAACCTGACGGCAATCAGGATGCTGTGCAGAAAAGATGCCTTACCGAAACTGTTCACCACGTAACTTTGCAATGCCCCGGTTGGCATCTCAGTAACAGAAACAAAACAAGCCCTGGTTGCTGTCTTCATCAACCGGAATAAAATAGTAAACAATGGAAACAGGATTAGAAGTATTGATCAGAGGCAACGGTGTAGATAGTACATTACAGACAATTGCTGAAAAAATTTATAACAAAGAACGTATTACCGAAGCCGACGGATTACTGTTGTTTGAAAAAGGAAGTCTCCCCTTTCTTGGTGCATTGGCCAATCATGTACGTGAACGTATGCATGGCGATACCACATATTTCAACCGCAATTTTCATATAGAACCCACCAACCTTTGTGTGTTCAGCTGTAACTTTTGTTCTTACTCCAAGATCTATGCAAAAAAAGAAGAAGGATGGGAACTGAGTATTGAGCAGATGCTGCACATGGTACAGAAGTATGATGGTATTCCCGTTACCGAAGTACATATTGTTGGTGGTGTGCACCCGAAAATGGATTTAAAGTTCTTTGCTGATCTGCTGAAAGCCATTAAAGATCATCGTCCCGGTATCCATATCAAAGCCTTTACTGCTGTTGAATACGATTATATGTTCCGCAAAGCAAAAGTGAGTGTGGAAGAAGGATTGAAAACATTAATCAGTCATGGACTTGATTCCATACCCGGTGGAGGTGCAGAAATTTTTCACCCGGAAATCCGTGAAAAAATCTGTGCCGATAAAGTTGATGGAGATGGCTGGCTCAAGATTCATGAAACAGCACATAAACTCGGACTGCACAGTAATGCAACCATGCTCTACGGACATGTTGAAAAATACTGGCACCGTATTGATCATATGAACCGCTTACGCAATTTGCAGGATGAAACGAATGGGTTCCAGACTTTCATTCCGCTGAAGTTCCGTAACATGGATAACGACATGAGTCATATTGCAGAAAGCACTGTAGTGGAAGACATGAAGATGTATGCTGTTGCAAGATTGTTCTTAGATAACTTCCCTCACCTGAAAGCTTACTGGCCCATGTTGGGCAGGCATAATGCACAAATGACTTTATCTTTTGGTGTAAATGATATTGACGGAACGATTGATGATACCACTAAAATTTACAGCATGGCCGGCAGTGAAGAACAATCACCTGC
>JANOIQ010000591.1:0-1507 GCA_031407835.1 Chitinophagaceae bacterium | reverse complement strand
CGTCGCTTTTTACCTTGTCGCCCACCTGTTTGTTCCATTTCACAATTTTCCCTTCGGTCATGGTATCACTCAGCAGCGGCATTCGTATTACTTCGGCCATATAATCAGTTTTTTTAAGTCGTAATAAGGGCGTGAAATTAACCCAAAATTCTCATTGACAAAATTTCTAATTGAAGTTGACGAAAAATTGAAGAAGAAGCCCAATTTTTGTCAGGGTTAATCCCGATAAAATTTTTCAAATTTTCGTCGGGATTAAGGCAAAATGTGGAAATATTAGCCGATAGTCAATAGTCAATAGTTGATAGTCAAAAGTCAGCCTCAAAAAAGACGGGATAAAGACTAAATACTATCGGCTGCTGGCTTGTTTTTATTCTTAACCGGGTTGCAACGAACCGTGCAGGTTCCGTGTCAATAGTATTAAATTTGGTTTATGAAACAGATTGTTCCGGGATTGTTTCTTTTTTTACTGATCAGTTCCTGCAAAAAAAAGGAGGAGCTCGATACCATATTTTCCGGCACATGGAAGCTGACAGAAGTTATTGACAGGGCAACCTCCACCAGCCAGTTTCCCCCAACATCAGCCAGCAACTATCTTTCCATTACATTCCGGAACGACGGAACTTATTTCGGCAATACACTGGTGAATACATTCAGCGAAGGGACTTACCAGGTAATCGACAACAGTAAAGTCAACTTCAGCACTTTTTCCATGACCAAAGTAAATGAAGATGATTTCGGCAGAGGGTTATTAACAGTGCTGATGTCCTGTGGTCTGCAGTCAATTAGTCCCTGCAAACCTTCCGAATATACAATTACCGGGAGAAGATTATACATCAAGTCGGCAATGCGATATGATCTTGTTCTTGAGAAAATATAAAATCAGGAAAAATATTTTTAATCTTACATAACATTTCAACCAGATGTATTCAATACAAAAAATGAACACACATATACTGCTGCCTGTATTGATTGTGCTGCTTTTTATTAGTTGTAAGCCGGCAACAGTTGAAAAAAAAACCGAATTAAGAGGAACGTGGAGATTAGTTCAAACTGTAAATGAAGTAAATGGAACCGTTAGCCTGCCACCTGCAAACGCACAACGTTATATTACCATTACATTTAAAAATGATGGAAGTTTTACCGGCAATACAATTGCAAATGAAATAGCCGGAACTTATAAAGTTGAAAACGGAAAAGATTTCGATATAATGCTTGGATTTGTAACAAAAGTTGCTGAAGATGACTGGGGCAGAAACTTTTGTGATGTCCTGATGTCGTGTTCCTATCAATCATTATCCCCTTGCATCAAGCCATCCTACGAAATCAAAAATGGCACTTTAATTATTCACTCGGTTGCGAATTATGATTTGATTTTGGCAAGATAAGAGTGAAACAAGATTCCCTGATTATTTCAGGTTAAACTAATAATCCAGCTCTATCTCCAGCCGGTCTTTTAATTCCTTAACCAGCGGATATTTTTCTGTACAGTTTTTCTGACATTTAGATT
>JANOIQ010000584.1:0-4946 GCA_031407835.1 Chitinophagaceae bacterium | reverse complement strand
TACACCGCTTTCTCTTGTATATTCTTCAATCACTTTTCGCAAAACAGTGTCGCTGATCTTAAACGGCATCTTCAATAAACCGTGTGCTTCTTTTTGTTTGGGAACGAGATAGTTTTTAGCGATCTCAATTTTTTCTTCCACTGCATATCCGCTCAGGTCTATAATTTCTAAACGATCTCTCAATGCAGGCTGGATCGTTGCCATACTGTTTGCTGTTGCAATGAACAGCACTTTACTGAGATCATATTCCATCTCTAAGTAATTATCATAGAAGGTATGATTCTGTTCAGGATCCAGTAACTCTAATAATGCACTGGAAGGGTCGCCACGGAAATCATTTCCCAGCTTATCAATTTCATCAAGGATCATTACAGGATTGGATGTTTTTACTTTCCTGATCGATTGTAATATTCTGCCCGGCATTGCACCGATATATGTTTTACGATGACCCCTGATTTCACTTTCATCATGTAAGCCACCCAAACTGAGTCGAACATATTTTCTTCCTAAAGCTGCTGCAATACTTTTTCCCAATGATGTTTTACCAATACCCGGAGGGCCGAGTAAACAAAGAATCGGGCTCTTCATATCACCTTTCAATTTCAATACAGCTAAGTATTCAAGAATACGTTCTTTTACTTTCTGAATTCCATAATGATCATGGTCCAATACTTTTTTTGCTTTCTTTAAATCGTATTGATCAACAGTATATTCATTCCATGGCAAATCAAGCATCAAATCAAGATGATTATACACCACAGAATAATCAGGAGTTGACGGATGCATACGATCAAGCTTTTCAACCCCTTTCTTAAACATTTCTTTCGCTGTATCGGGCCATTTCTTCGTTTCCCCTTTTTTCTTCATTTCCTGTATCTCAAGATCATTGCTGTCGCCGCCCAATTCTTCTTTGATACTTTTCATTTGCTGCTGCAGAAAATATTCCTTCTGCTGCTTATCTAATTCAGTTCTTGTTTTATTCGTTACCTTATTCTTGAGTTCAGTGTATTGCAATTCTTTTTGCAAAAGTGTAAGCAACAACTCTGCTCTTTGTTTAATGTTCTGCGTTTCAAGCAAGAGTTGCTTTTCTGCAATTTCACCATTGAGGTTATTACTCACAAAGTGAATCAGGAAAACCGGATTCTCAATATTTTTCAAGATAATGGATGCTTCACTTGGAATATTCGGCGACAGCTGAATGATTTGCGCAGCCATGTCCTTAATTGAACCGGCCAATGCTTTAAAGTTTTCATCCTCCGGTGTTGGTTCTTCTTTCAGCACTTCTATTGCCGCCTTAAAAAAAGGATCTTCCGATGTAATGGATGTGATCTTAAATCTTTTCTTTCCCTGTATGATGACAGTTGTTCCGCCATCAGGCATTTTAATCAGCTTCACCACTTTAGCAATGGTACCAACATCTTCCAGATCGTTTACTGTTGGATCTTCCACATTACTGTCTTTCTGTGCAACCACACCAACCAGTTTATTTGATTTGTATGCTTCGTTAACAGCCTGTATGCTTTTATCTCTGCCAACAGTAATGGGTAAAACCACACCGGGGAACAAAACGGTGTTACGTAAGGGCAGAATTGGTAATTCAGCAGGAACTTCCATTGCTTCGTCACTATCCGATTCAGCTTCATTCAATGGGATGATGGGCAAAAAATCAACGTCTTCTTCAGAAGGTCTCAGAAATAAATTCTTTTCATTCATAGTTTTCTCTTTAGTCAAAATGACAGATAAGCCCCTTATAAAGGGGCTTTCTGCAATGTTTTAAAGAAGTGCCAAGATTAGTGCCAGTTGAGAACTGACTGCTAAATCTTCAGTACACCTCACTTCCGACGCTATGGTCGGAACCCGACATTTATCGTCTGACCTCCCGTCCCTTCCCTAAGAAGAGGGAGGCTGCACCTATATAATTATTCAAGAACAGAAAGTATAGGTTTGCCGATATTGCCACTTGGCATTTGAATATGCAGAAGAGCTGCAAGTGTTGCTGCAATATCTGTCATGTAAACCTCCTGGTTGCTTTTGCCGGGTTTAATTCCCCAGCCATACCAGAGAAGCGGAATATGACTATCGTATGGATTCCAGAGCCCGTGAGTAGTGCCTGTGCTTCCGCCATCAATCCAGCCGGGAGCAAAGAGAATCTGTATATCACCACTCCGTTTGGGATGCCATCCATTGGCCAGCCTGTTTTTTACATCTGCATTCATGGGTTGATCCATCAGTTTACTGATTTCAAAAACCCTGTCAACACCCTGTATATTCTTTACATACCTGATGACATCTTCAACTATTGCCGGTCTGTCGAGCTTTGCTGTATCAATCAATGTATGATTCAAACTGATTTGATAATTGTAAGCGCTAACTATAATACTGCTCTTGCCATATTTTTCTTTCAGTAATCTATTCAGGTCTTCTACCATTTTGTTATCATCTACTGCTCCACCGGGTAATTTATTTTCTTTCATAAAACCAGGCACATGTGCCACGCCATGATCAGCAGTTAAAAATGTGAGGTATTGTCCCTTGCCAACCATTTTATCTAAATAATCAAACAATTCACCAAGGTCTTTATCAAGACGCAGGTAAGTATCTTCTGTTTCAATGGAATTGGGACCAAATGAATGACCTACATAATCAGGACTTGAAAAACTCATTGCCAGGAAATCAGTAATGGAATCCTTACCCATTTCTTCATTACTGATTGCATCTTTCGCCATCATCATTGTCATGGTATTCCCAAATGGTGTGGAAGAGATGCTGCTGTAACTTTTACCCACAAAGCGTTTCAGATCATAGGGAAATCCTTTCTGATCGGCACCAAAAGGCTTTGCTTCATATTCGTTTTCATCTTTTGTGCTTTGAACATAGCTTGCAATCGGGTAGATTGTGTTCCAACCGTTTTTATAAAATTCATCTGCAACTTTTTTTGCATTGAATTTTTTTACCCATAGCGGCAAATCATTCATGTAATATGTTGATGTAATCCAGTTACCTGTACTTCCATCGTACCAATAAGCAGCATTGGCACTGTGTCCTGCCGGTAAAATTCCACCACGGTCTTTAATAGCAATTCCAATTACTTTACTGCGAAAGTTGGTAGCCAATTTTAACTCATCACAGATTGTTGTAGAAAGGTTATTTCTTGGACTCATTTCACCAGCAGTTGAAGTACTGCCAACCGTCTTTACCGTTTTATCCTCACTGCAATACACCGTTCTGTTTTTTTCATAATCCCACCATCCATTACCTGTAATTCCATTTATGGCAGGAACAGTTCCTGAATATACACTTGTATGGCCGCAGGCTGTAATGGTTGGCATGTAAGGAATAAATGTATTTTCACAACTAAAACCCTGATTTAAGAGCCGTTTGAAACCACCATTTGGAGAATACCTGTTATAGTAACGATATAAATAATCCCAGCGCATCTGATCAACCATAATACCTACAACAAGCTTTGGTCTTTGAACGGTAGCAGCTGAATGTGTGGTGGTAGTTTTTTGAGCGTACGATTGAAATCCCAGCAGGAATAGAAAGATCGAAAAAAGAAGTCGCATACATTTGGTTTAGGGCGCAAAGATATAGGTTGAGTTGTGTGCTGAATGCTCTTTTTTATGTGCGGAACTTAACAGTTTCCGGTCGTTAATGGTACCACTCAAAACCTTACCTTTGCGGCAATTTTTAACCCATAACAATATCATAATATGGCAGACATTTTTGAGAAGTTGATGAAAAATTCCGGCCCGCTTGGCCAGCACAGAGAAAGAGCTCATGGCTATTTTGCATTTCCTAAACTGGAAGGTGAAATTGGCAGCCGCATGATGTTCCGGGGTAAAGAAAAAATAGTGTGGAGTTTGAACAACTATCTCGGTCTTGCCAACCATCCTGAAGTTCGTAAGATAGATGCTGAAGCTGCAAAAGAATGGGGACTTGCTTACCCAATGGGTGCACGTATGATGAGTGGCAATTCCAACTATCATGAACAATTAGAAAAAGAACTGGCTGAATTTGAATATAAAGAAGATGCAATTCTGATGAACTTCGGTTACCAGGGTATCATGAGCGCTATTGATGCTATCTGCGGCCGTCATGATGTAATTGTATATGATGCCGAAAGTCATGCATGTATCATTGATGGTTTACGTTTACATCCCGGTCACCGTTATGTGTACAAACACAACGACGTTGCTGATTGTGAGAAACAATTACAAAGAGCAACTGCTTTAATTGAAAAGCAGGGATCAGGTGGTATTTTGCTGATCACTGAAGGTGTATTTGGAATGGCAGGAGATCAGGGCAAATTGAAAGAAATAGGCGCTTTGAAGAAACAATATGATTTCCGTTTAATGGTTGATGATGCACATGGTTTTGGCACATTGGGCAAAACGGGTGCTGGTGCCGGTGAAGAGCAGGGTTGTCAGGATGATATTGATCTTTACTTCAGCACTTTTGCAAAATCAATGGCTTCCATTGGCGCTTTCATGGCCGGTCCAAAAGTGATCATTGATTTTATCCGTTATAATATCCGCTCACAGATATTTGCCAAGAGCTTACCTATGCCGATTGTACTGGGTAATTTAAAGCGTTTGGAAATGCTGAAAACAATGCCTGAGCTGAAAGAGAAATTGTGGAGCAATGCAATTAAACTGCAAACAGGATTAAAAGAAAGAGGATTTGATATTGGTAATACAGACAGCCCTGTAACTCCCGTTTACATGACTGGTGGTGTTGAAGAAGCAACAGCAATGGTGATGGATTTAAGAGAGAACTATCACATCTTCGCATCCATTGTTGTGTATCCTGTTATTCCGAAAGGACATATTATCTTCAGGTTGATTCCTTCCGCAGCACATACTGATGCAGACATTGACGAAACACTGCATGCATTCACTGAAACAAAAGCAAAGCTTGATGCAGGTGCATATAAATCAGAAGTT
>JANOIQ010000007.1:0-8693 GCA_031407835.1 Chitinophagaceae bacterium | reverse complement strand
TCTTTTGGTTTGGGCTTAGGTTTATCATTTTTCTTAACAGTGGTGGTTGTAGTTCCATCATCACCTTCTTCTTTTTTAACGATGCCGTTGGCTGTACCTGTGCCATCATCAATTTTACCGAGTATGAAATTTTCTTTCTTTACTATTTTTCCAGTGCCCGGTTCATAGATAGTCCATAATCCATGAGCAGTGGTGGAGCCTTCCATCTTTACTTCAACGAGATACACTTTTTTAGGATCGTTGATGTCATATACTTCAACCGTTTCAGTCGGCTTATCAGGATTACGTGCCAGCCAGCTTTCTTCACGAACAATATCGCCCATGGCATTGAAGTATTGCTGTTTGCCATGTTTATGTCCCCAGCGGTAATTTTCAATTGCCAGTAAATCGCCCTGTAAAGTATACGATCTCCAGGGGCCTTCTTTATTGCCGTTCTGGTATTCGCCTTCTTCTTCATAACCGGGTTCGCCTCTTATTTCATCAAAACGGGTTACCCACTTGCCCTGTTTCAAACCTTTTACATCTGTGCAGTTAAGCGTATCACCTTTCACACCAATTGTATAGTCCTTGCATTGCGCTGTGCCGTTCATCCAAAAAAGGAACATGGCTACTGCACTTAACATCAACATTCGTAAGTTTGAAACTGTGTTTCTGTTCTTCATAACATGAGATTTAAAAAACCAAAACCAATGCTCCCACTAAAAACGATAGTAAGTTTTAAAAATTGCCTATGTAAAGTTATCCCGATTCTTTCTTTTCTGCTTCTTTCCCTTTCCTTGGGTGCACAAATCAAGCCAAGCACGGCTGAAGAAAGACAAAAAGGAATGCTGCTACGGAAAGAACTTGAAAAGAAGTCCTTACTGAAAGATGTGAAATTTCGAAATATCGGCCCCACAGTTATGAGCGGCCGCGTAACAGATATTGATGTAAATCCGCAGGACCCAACAGAGTTTTATGTGGCTTATGCCAGCGGTGGTCTTTGGTACACAAAGAACAACGGACAATCATTCACACCCATTTTTGATAACGAAGATGTAATGACGATTGGTGATATCGCCGTAAAATGGTATGGCAACCGTATCATCTGGGTAGGAACCGGTGAGGTAAACAGCAGCCGTTCTTCTTATGCCGGCAACGGCGTTTACAAGAGCATGGATGAAGGAAAAACATGGGAATATCTCGGCTTACCAGAAAGTCATCATATCGGGAAAATTCAATTACATCCAACAGATCCCAACACAGCATGGGTGGCAGCATTGGGGCATTTATATTCAGCCAATAAAGAACGTGGTGTTTATAAAACAACGGATGGCGGTAAAACATGGAAACTCACTTTGTTCATTAACGATAACACCGGTGCGGTTGAAATGGAAATGAACCCTAATAATCCGCTTGAATTGTATGCCGCCGTTTGGTATCGTACAAGAAGGGGATGGACTTTTGAAGAAAGCGGCCCAACATCAGGTATTTATAAAAGTGTTGACGGTGGTAATACATGGGCATTGATCACTGCTCCCGGCAGTGGTTTTGCTGAGGGAAAAAAATTAGGGAGAATAGGGTTGGCTGTATTTCCTCAAAACCCCAACACAGTGTATGCGGTTATTGATAATTATGAAGCGAAACCTGATACTTCAAAGAAAGTGGAACCATCAGATACTGTTTTTCAGCTGAAGGATTTTAAAACCATTACCAAAGAGCAATTGCTTACAGCAGATGATAAAAAGCTGGAATCATTTTTACGCAAACAACGTTTCCCTGCAAAATATACAGCAGGAGTTGTGAAAGAACTGTTGAAGGCTGATAAAATTCAACCCATTGCTTTATGGGATTATTTTGATGCAGGCGATGATGGATTTAGCAACACAGGCATTAAAGGTTGCGAAGTATATCGCAGTGATGATGCTGGTAAAACATGGAAACTTGTAAATAATAAATTGCCACAGGCATTCAGCACCTATGGATATTATTTCGCCAAAATATATGTATCGCCAACCAATGCAGATAAAATTGTTGTGCTTGGTGTCAATGCATGGCTGAGTAAGGATGCCGGAAAAACATTTAAGAATATAGACAAGGGAAATGTGCATTCTGATCATCATGTGTTATGGATCGATCCGAAGAAAGATGCACATATGATCAATGGCAACGACGGCGGTATTAATATTTCCTATGATGATGGCGATAACTGGTACAAAGCCAATTCACCTGCAGTAGGTCAGTATTATGCAATTGCAGTTGACGATGCAAAACCTTATAATGTGTATGGTGGTTTCCAGGACAATGGTACATGGTATGGCCCATCGAATAACAGGGAAAGCAGCGACTGGCACGATGGAGGTAATTATGCATTCAAATCAATTAATGGTGGCGATGGTATGCAGGTGCAGGTTGATACAAGAGATAATACAACCGTTTATACAGGTTCTCAGTTTGGATCATATTCCCGCATTGATAAATCTAAACCTTCATTCCAGGGAAGAGTAAGTGTTCGTCCTGCACATGAATTAGGAGAGAAGCCTTTGCGTTTTAACTGGCAATCACCCATCCTTTTATCAAAACATAACCAGGATGTATTTTATTTTGGAAGCAATCGTTTTCATCGCAGTTTCAGCAAAGGAGAAAGTTCTGCCAACCTCAGTGCCGATCTTACCGGTGGAAAGAAAGAAGGCAATGTGCCTTTCGGAACATTGGTTACTATCAGTGAATCGCCAATGCGTTTTGGGTTGATCTATACGGGCAGTGACGATGGCTTTATCCATGTTACAAAAGACGGAGGTTATACATGGACTGCGGTTCATTCAAAACTTCCAAAAAATGTGCAGGGCTTGTATATAAGCCGTGTTATTGCATCGAAATATAAAGATGGCAGGGTATATGCAACCCTGAATGGATACCGCAACGATCAGTTCAATGCATATGTTTTTGTAAGTGAAGATTACGGCACAACCTGGAAACAAATTTGCCTGGATTTACCGGTTGAACCTGTGAATGTGATCAAAGAAGATCCGAAAGCGGAAAATGTGTTATATGTTGGTACAGATCATGGTTTGTACGTTTCTGTTGATGGCGGTATCAGCACAATGGCATGGATGAGCAGCCTGCCAAGGGTAGCTGTTCATGATATTGCCATCCAGGAAAGGGAAAATGAAATTGTACTGGGTACACATGGCCGCAGCATTTATATTGCTTCTCTGGGCGAGGTGCAGAAACTGGGCACAGACAAAGCTTATTATGAAAAGAAAAAGAGTGAGTTGAAATAGGTCATTGACCGCCGGAGGGTTACAAGTTTAAATGAACAAAAAACGTTGTACTTTGTAATGCTTACGATAGATTTTCGAGTATCGTGCATCCATTGAGCAGGTTATTTCGACTAACAATGAGATCATTTATTAAAATAAAAATTATGAAACGTTTACTTACATTATTACCGTTTTTTATTTTGGTGGTATCAATCACCGCCTGTGCACAAAATGCAAAACCAAGTCCGGCTGCTTCAACAGAATTTAAAGTTGGTACAGCTACAATTAAGATTGCCTACAGCGCCCCATCTGTAAAAGGAAGGGAAATCTGGGGCAAACTGGTTCCATATGGTCAGGTTTGGCGTACGGGTGCCAATGAAGCCACCACATTTGAAACCGATCAGGATATTAAAGTGGAGGGAAAATCTCTGCCCAAAGGGAAGTATGGTTTGTTCACCATTCCGGGAAAAGATGAGTGGGTGATTATTTTCAGCAAAACTGCAAAGCAGTGGGGCTCATTCAGCTATAAAGAAGCCGATGATGCTTTGAGAGTTACGGTTCGCCCGGGTTTAACAGGTACTCCTGTTGAAGTAATGAAAATTGAAGGAAAAGTAGACGGCAGTGTTTCTATTGCATGGGAAAAATTAGAAGTGATCTTTACAGTAAGTCAGTAAAGAAAAACCATCAATGTTTATCATCCCCCGAACCCACGGGGGATTTTTCATTTCACAGCTTTTCCACACAGCTGTTGAATGGTTGTAAGCTCAGCTTTAAATAAGTAGTTTGCACGAATAATGAAGGATACAAGAAATATTCTGCTGTTAGTGGTTTCTCTTTGCCTCGTAGCAACATGGGCTTATCATGTGTATGATAAAAATAAATATGCGCAGCAAAGCCCGGCTCTTATTCAAAAAGATAGTATTGGTGAACAGAAAGCTGTGAATGATTCCATCAGGAAAAGTTTCAGCAAAGTATTGGCACAAATGGATACATCCGCTGCGGGCAACGAACCGCAAAAAACAGCATACGCTGATCAATCATCTGAAATTGACAGTTTGAAAAAGGAAATCTATGCTATTCTCAATATCAATGCCATTACAAAAGAAGATTTGCGGAGGGCTGAGGAAAAAATACAACAGCTGAAACAAAAGCTTACATCAGCAGCCCGAAAGCAGGATTTTCAAACTTCCAACCAACCGCCTGCATTGGTAGTAAAAACTGTCAGTGCAATCAACGACACAAAACTTAAGGCTGAAATAAAAAACACCCAACCGAATAAACAGGAAACTGAACCAGCTCTACTCAGTGCAGTGAATATCAGTTTTAAGGCCATTCAAACCGAAACAAAAGATCAGGCAACAACCAAAGCCAGTGCTACAGCCTTTTTTTCCGTATCATGTTTGTTGCAGAACGGTACGGCCTCTTTCACAGACACAGAACTGTTCATTGTGTTAACCGATCCGCAGGGGAATGTGGTACAGGACGATCAATGGCAGGCAGGCATGTTTTTAACCAGTTTAAATACAAGGATTCCATACAGTCGTAAAAGCATCTTCAATTATGCAAAAGGCGATTCAAAAAGGGTTACTGTTACAATTGAACCTTCCGATTTTATGCAGGGGTCTTACAGTCTTCAGATCTATCATAACGGATCAAGAATTGGCAAATCTGACCTCCGGTTAAATTAATTGCTCTTTTAGGAGCTACTTAATCACATTTTTCACACAGTTACTGACATGCATCTAATATGGTGCAGATAAGCCTATCGATTATGTTACTTTTACGGTCAGTCTTATAATTATAACTACAACCATGCATAAAATTTACATTACCCGTTTGCTGTACATTTTTTTTCTGTTATTCATTTCAGCGGTATCTGTTTCAGCACAGGTAAGTTCAAAGTCAAAGTTCAGTACACCTAATATTTATGCTGGTATTGAAGTAGGTTCTAAAGGTGTAAAGATGAGTGTGATTGAGCTGAAGAAAAATGCGGAAAATGGAAATTCATTTACGATTCTGAAAGACACTTCTGTAAATACTGATTTCATTTCTTTTACACAATCCACTTTCGATGCAACGGTAAACGGATTGACCTCGTTGTTTAATAAAGCAATTGCTGATTATAAAATTCCTTCTTCCAGGATCTTTACTGTTATCAGCAGTGGTGTAAAAGTTCAGGCTGAAAAAGATAACAAGAACGTATGGATTGAAAATTTTACCAAAGCATTCAGGTCAAAAGTAAATGAACCAGAACGCAAGGTTGAAGTGGTAAGTGTGTTGCAGGAAGCTAAATTATCACATTTAGGAATTGTTCCTCTTGCCAGAAGATATAATACCTTCCTGATTGATATTGGAAGTGGTAACACCAAGGGGGGCTTTTTTCCTTATGGAAATGACAGTGAGTTTTATCTGTTTCAGTTAACATGGGGTACAAAAAGTACAGCCAATGCAACAGAAAAAATGTGTGGTGAAGACAAGTCGCAGGAAAACTTTAATCGTCAGCTCACACGTGTTGCAGCTGGTGCTGAAACATCTGAAATTATTTATGCCATTAATTCAAGCGGCAGTTATCCGGTAAGTGATCATGTTGCATTCAGTGGCGGTATAGCATGGGCTGCAGCCACATTGATTTATCCTGAACTCACCAATAATGCTGTTGTACCTGTTACCTATGAAGATGTGCAGAAATTTGCTGAACGTCTTTCAACAAATTATGCATCCCTTTCCGAAACTGGCATTACCGACATGATCAGTGATGCAAAATGGGATAAAAATGTAATTGGCAAAGAAGTTAAACGTGTACATGGCGTTTTTGACCAGCGGTCTTTATTGTCGGGCACTGCATTATTGCTGAAAATCATGAGGCAGTTTAAATCAGTGAATGAAACAAAACAGTTTTACCTTATTAAGAACGGATCTGTAGGCTGGGTTTCAGCGTATGTTGACCAGGCAGTTGACTAAATAAATCAGCTTTTTACTCCTTCAAATAAAGTGTTGATCACCTCTATTCCCTTCTTGTTTGATAAGAATTGAATTAACGGCAATTCGTATTGCAGTTAATAAAGTATCCCTGCTAGTTGAGTGATATTGCTGAACAGTCTTTGTCAATTCAAATTCAGAAGCTGCATCACCTTTTTTTAATAAATAACCATCCCCGAAAAAACGTTTCACCGGTTTGTACACCGGATTTATATTTCTGATTTCATCTCCTATGATATAGCAGTAATCGATATCTGCAGTCGATCTGTGAAGCATCTTTTCTTACACCAGTTGAAATACAATGATTATTGTAAGCGATAAAAAAATAACTAAAGAGCAGTATGCCCATCAAAAAATACGTACAGATTTTTTTTCATACCAGAATAAACTTCTTTTATTTCATACAGTCTGAACACCACAGTTGCTGAAAATAGGTAAAGAATCATTTCATCATCCATATTTTAACTGTTGCCTGAAATATTTTGGCATAATGTTTGGCAATTGAACTTAAAATTATCATTATGAAGCTTAAATTAATTTGTTTGATTTTAATGGGTGTTGGTATCGGAAGTGTATCAGCGCAAAAATCTTCTGTGTTTTTAAAAGGCGGATTAAACCTCGCCAATGTTTCAATTACAAAGGATGGCAGCATTGATGATGCAAAAACACTGGTGAGTTTTCATGGTGGACTTCAGGGTGATATTGCAATTGTGCCTTTTCTTTCCATACAGCCGGGAATCTTTTTTACCGGTAAAGGTTCTAAAACACAATCAGGAAATACAACGGATGCTACTTATTACAGAGCTACAAGTAACCCAATGTATATTGAAGTGCCGGTGAATGTTGTTGTGAAAGTGCCAATGGGAGGCGACTCGAAATTTTTTGTTGGCGCCGGTCCTTATGTTGCAATGGGTATTGCCGGTAAAAGAAAAGCAGAAGGAAAAATTTTCGGAGTTGCGTTTAATAGTAATGAAAAAATTGATTTCTCCAATGACGACCCTACTACTTCAGGTGAAGAAGGCGCCGGCTTTGGTATCATCCGTCGATTTGATTATGGCTTAAACGGAACCATTGGCTTTGAAGGGGAGAAAGCATTGTTCTCAGTGAATTATGGTTTAGGGTTAGCTAAACTTCAATCGGGGAGTAACAGCAGCGCAGATGAAAATAATAAACATCGGGTTTTGAGCTTTACAGTTGGATTCAGATTGTAAGGTTACCGAACTGAAACAGGCGCAGTTGAAACTATCAAAGTTTAACTGCGCCTGTTTATTTTCTACAAATTGAGTAATTTATTTCCCAAATTTTTTCCTCAATGCACTCAGTGCGTCATTTACACTCATGCTGCTTAAGTCTTCTTCTTTATTTTTAAATCCTGTTCCCTGATTCCCGCTTCTTGTATTTAAATTGTTGATTCTTGTTCCTCCTCTTGCCGGTGCTTCCTGTGTTTGCTTAATAGATAAAGCAATTCGTTTTCTTACAATATCAACTTCAACAACTTTCACCATCACTTTATCATTCAGCTTTAGTTTCTCAGCAGGATCAGTAATATAGTCGTGTGAAATTTCTGATACATGTACCAATCCATCCTGCTTTACACCAATATCTACAAACGCACCAAAACGTGTAAGATTGGTAACCATGCCGGGAATCACCATACCTGCTTTTACTTCATCAATGCTGAAGATGTTTGCATATTCAAATACCTGTACTTCACTGCGTGGATCAAGACCGGGCTTTACCAGTTCTTTCAAAATATCAGTAATGGTTAATTCGCCAAACTGTTCACTTACATATTTTTTTGATGCAAGCTGCTTAATGTTAGTTACATTGCCAATGAGGTCTTGCACTTTTAATTGGAGATCAGTAGCCATTTGTTCAACAAGTGGATAAGCTTCGGGGTGAACTGCACTTTTGTCTAACGCATTTTCGCCATCAGGAATACGTAAGAAACCAGCACATTGTTCAAATGCTTTTTCACCGAGTCTCGGAACTTTCAATAACTGTTTACGATTCTTAAAGCGGCCAATTTCATTTCTGTACTTCACAATATTTTCTGCAATACTGCTGTTGATACCACTTACATAACTCAACAGATTTTTGCTTGCAGTATTGAGATTAACACCCACCTGGTTTACACAACTAACTACTGTTTGATCTAATCGTTCTTTCAAACGCATCTGGTTTACATCATGCTGGTATTGACCAACACCAATACTCTTGGGATCTATCTTTACCAGCTCTGCCAAAGGATCCATCAATCTCCTGCCAATGCTTATCGAACCACGAACCGTAACGTCATGATCAGGAAATTCGTCTCTTGCAGTTTCAGAAGCTGAATACACAGAAGCTCCATCTTCATTTACAAGAAATACCGGTAATCCAAGATTGAGTTTTTTGATAAACTGTTCTGTTTCTCTTCCTGCAGTTCCATCACCGATTGCAAAAGCTTCTGTTTTATATTTTGCTACAAGTTCT
>JANOIQ010000232.1:0-7938 GCA_031407835.1 Chitinophagaceae bacterium | reverse complement strand
AACACCATTCTCCAGGTTTACTTCCACCTGCTTGCCATACCCCATTGTATGTTCATCAATGCCGTTATCAAGCACTTCTTTCATGAGTACATAAATACCGTCGTCGGGGCTGCTGCCATCGCCCAACTTTCCAATATACATTCCCGGACGAAGACGGATATGTTCCTGCCAATCGAGGGTTTTAATGGAATCTTCGTCGTAATCAAACAAATTCTTTTTTTCTTCAGCCATTGAACAGTTTATAGTTTGTAATTGGCCTCACCTCCCTTCCTCCTCTCCAATAGAGAGGAGGCGGTGCTGCATCAATCATTCAAATAGTTTAGCTTCCACTTCAACATGGAAGCTTGTTTCACCAAACATCAACCTTTCTGCTGTTAATCAAAGTGTTTAACATGTAAGGGCTGTGCCTGGAAAGTCCCCTATCGGGGGATTTAGGGGGCTGGCAAATATAACAAAACCACTTTCGCCCTTCACCTTACAATTTGTTCACAGTCCTGTGAATAATTTTTGGCGCATAACTGATTATTTCTCATTTTCGCTTCACTAAAATCAAAACATGGACAAAAAGATTTATACTCTCCTTACCATCTTCATTGTATACCTGGTAGTTGCCCTGTCAATGGTTTTATCTGTTGGCGCTCAGAAAGTGTTGACGGCAATCATTTTCGGAGGAGCAGGCATCGGGGTTTTCCTGATCGCTTTTCTTATCTGGATGCTCAATCGCAAACACGAAGGTTAATCTTTTATGGCAAGGGCTATTGACAGTCTTGCTTCTTTTTATCCCAAAGACAGGAAAGCCTGGCGAAGCTGGCTGCAAAAAAATTATCAGAAATCTAACGGTATCTGGCTCATTTACTATAAGGTTGGAAAAAGTAAACCCCGGCTTCCTTATAATGACATTGTGGAAGAATGCTTATGCTTTGGGTGGATCGACAGTCTTGCCCGCAAATTAGATGATGAGCGGGCAATGATACTCATTACTCCACGTAAGCCTAAAAGCGTATGGAGTGATGTGAATAAACTACGTGTCGAAGTTTTGGTGGCCAACGGTTTGATGATGCCACAAGGGCTTGAAAAAATTGAAATAGCCAAAAAAAATGGCAGCTGGGATACATTAACCAGTTCGAACCATGCAGCAAATACCAACCAGCTTCCTAAAGATTTACTGCAGGCGTTTAAAGGAAAAAAAGCAGCACTCAATAATTTTAAAGCATTTGCTCCTTCTGCCCGTAAACAATTTATGTTCTGGCTCGACAGTGCTAAAACTCCCGAAACAAGAAATAAAAGATTGCTTCAAACAGTATTGATGAGCGAAGCAAACAAGAAACCGGGAGCTCAGGGTTTTAAATTGTGAGAATAGCCGCAAACCTATCGCTTCAAGCTACACGCAAATACACAGCCTGTTTTCACTTGCAGCTAAGAGCTGAAGGCTAACAGCTTCTTTTGTTATCTTTATTCAATGAAAGCAATTTTATCCTTTATCCTTCTTATCGTCTGTTTTAATTCAAAAGCCCAGCAACAGGAAATCATCCGTTTAGACAGTTGCAAACAATTTGGCAGTAACCCGTTTGACGATGTCTATATCCGTGTGCAGCAAACAGCACAATGGAACAATAAAAAAACAAGCCTTGATGACCACCTCGATCATTTCTTTAAAGAATATGTGCAGAAAAGAGCAGGCGGTAAAATCACACTCAGCTTACTGATCAATAAAGATGGGAAAGCCTGTTTGTATGAAGCAAGACCAAACAGTAATGTTCGTCCTGATTTTAATGCGTTGCAATCATGGATGAGCCAGGGTAACTGGAGCCCGGCCATACAAAATGGACAGCCTGTAATATCTGTGAAAATTCTGCAGGTAGGCTTTGATGGGAAAAAGATCAATGTAACAGAGCTGGAATGAGCCCAGCCCAACCAATTGGTTTTCAAGTGTGTTGCATTATTTTTCTGTAAAATTAAACCCAGGTGCCATTTTTGCATTCCTCTAATCCCGTAAATCGGCCTACATTTGTCAGGTACTCAACCCTTGGAAAACGGGTTGATTTCGAACCATCTCCAACTTACCAACACCATTAAGTTCTGCTTGAGGATTGTTATTATTGTTAAAGATTAAAAATGTGAACTATGTATTCGTATGAACTAATGGAAACCGGATGCCATTATCTCATCCAGGAAAAAGAAAATGAAGCGTTAAAGCTGATCAAGGTTCACTTTAAAAGTGACTATGCCCTTTGCATTTCTACCTATAATGAAGGGGAAGAAATTGTGTGGAAGAAAAAGAGTGACCCCATTCATGATATTGCCGAATGCTTAGATGATAAAGTGATCGCCAGCTGGGAGAAACTGTTCTTTGGGCAGGATGCTTATTATGAAGATGAGGAAGAGTAATCAAACACGGAAACAATAATTTCCTTGATAAAGTTGCTGATGTTTTTTGATCAGCAACTTTTTTTATGCCAGTATTAAAAACGATCCTTCACATAAGTGATTTCTGTTTTACCATGCGGCACCGGTTTGCCTTCTTCATTTACATTCACGAATACAATTTTTTCAATCGTTAAGATCTGCTCACGGGTGAGTTTGTTTCTTACTTCACATTTCAGTGTTAACGATGTATTTCCAAAATGAGTAGCCACAATTCCTATTTCAATAATATCGCCCTGTTTAGGTGATGAAATAAAGTTGATCTCTGAAATGAATTTGGTTACAACATGCTTATTCTCCAGCTGAATGATTGCATAAAGAGCTGCTTCTTCATCAATCCATTGTAGCAATCTTCCGCCAAATAAAGAATGATTGGGATTCAGGTCTTCGGGTTTTACCCATTTACGGGTGTGAAAATTCATACTGTTATCTTCCTGTTGCATATTATTCAATTAGAGCATAAAGATAAGTACCCGTTTGTGAATCAACTTGCACCTGTCTTCTTCTTCAGCAAATCACTTGCACTTGGCCCTTTCTTTTTTGGTGTAGTTGTTTTGTTGAAATTATAACTCAGGGTTATGCGGTAGTTCCTTGTTTGTGTGCGGCTGTAACTTTCAAGATTAAAGTTTGTTCCGTAAGTAAAGGTTCTGTTCCGCTGCTGCACAAATGGATCAACTGTATTAACCGTTATAATAATTTTCTTTTTGAATAATTTCCGTTGCAATCCAAGGTTCATATTGATATTACTTTTCACTGTACCCTGCGGATTGGCAAAACGGTTAAAGGTGAACGTGCCTGTTATTGTCCATTTATCATCAGGCAGGTAATTACAGGTGAAGTTGGAAGTAAATGAACCACCATCACGGTACTTCCTGATTTGTTTATCAAATGTGCTGTATTGATTATAAATATAGCTGGCGCTGATATTAGAACGGATTTTTTTACTGATGGTGAGCCCTCCCCAACTACTTACTTCATATTCCTGCCGGCCGCTTACATTATCCCATGTTACAACTGTTTTACCATCTGGCTGAAGTGTTCTGATCTGGCTGATGATATCTTCAACAATATTATATCCCAGCCCGATATTGGCAAAGCCTTTCGTTTTTGTTTGACCCAGTACAAGATCAAAATTGTGTGCTTGTGATGGCAATAAATCAGGGTTGCCGTAACGAAGATTGTATGGATCCCCATAATCAATTGCCGGGTTTAGTTCACCAATGCCCGGACGACGGATTGTTCTGCGGTAAGCAAAAGTCAGATTGGTTTTATTCTCCCAGCTTCTGTTGAAATTAGCAAAGGGTAATAAATTATAAAACCTGCTGTACACATTCCTGCTATCACGGTATAATTCAAACAGAATATTTGTTTGTTCCACTGCTGCACCGGCACTGATGGAAAAACCCGGTTTGAAAATATGTTTCATGGAAAACCTTGCGTTCATAACATCCTGGTGAAATTGAAAATCATTACTCAGCAAATCAACTTTCTGAAAACTGTTCTCCGGCTTTTTCAGAAATTCTGTTGTTAAGAGTATATGACTGTTGCTGCGGTAATAAGCAGCACCGGTTGAAAAACTGGTTTTATTATTCTTCAAAATTTTAGCATAAGCAACTACTACACTGTAGCCATTGTTGCGTGTATCGTTCGATTGCTTTTGTGTACTGTCGATACCTGTTGGCGTATCATCAGCATTTAAAAATTCCTGGAAAAAATTGCGTACGTTTTTATTCCATCCCATATTGTAAGAAGCAATAATACGTAACTGCTCCCCTGCTGTTTTTCCTTTATGTGTGTAGGTAAAATTCAGAGATGGGTTCCGGTTGTATCCTTCAGTTGCAACAGTGCGTTCACTCAGCTTTGAGATCGCATCAAACCTGTTGATATTTTTATAACGGTTAAAGCCGTTATTATGATAATCATTCTGGCTATACTGTGCCACAAAATTGATTGTATTCCGTTTGTTAAGATCATAGTCCAAATTGAGCCGGAAGTTGGGGCGTATATTTTTATTCAGTGAGTTGCTGGTAATTTTCAGTTGATTCGAAGAATCTGTATAAATATTTGTGCGGTTACTGTAACCATCTGTTTCGTACTGATTGTAACCCATGCCCACATTCACGTTAACAGCAAATCCCTGTTTACGGTAATTGAAATTGCTGCTCATGCCCGTTTCACCTCTTGATCCATAATACAGATTAATTCTGCCGCCAAAACCAACCCTGCCTTTCTTTGTTACAATGTTGATTACACCGCCCTGTTCATTGGCATATTGTGGTGGAGGATTGGTAAGTACTTCAATTTTTTCTATCGTACTTCCCGGCATACTTTCAAGCAGATCCTGCAGTTGCTGCATGTTCAGCTCTACAGGTTTATCATCAATCAATATTTTAGGTTCTTTACCACGTACCAATATTTTTCCATTGGGATCAGTTGTAACCAAGGGTGTTTGTTTTAATAATTCGGTAGCTGTGCTTCCGTTACTCAATGCACTTTCGCCAACGTTGAACGTAATGTTTCCATCCTTTGATTCAATCAATGGCTTTTCAACATAGATGACTATTTCACTCAATTCAACTGATTGATTTCCCAAACCAATATCGTTGAGGTTAAAATCAGATCGTTCGGTTCTTAAATAAATACTGTCAATTGTTTTGGTGCGAAAACCAACGGCGGTAATCGTCAAACGGTAATAACCAAAATCAAGGTTACTGAAATTGAACGCTCCGTTTTTATCGGTCAGAAATACAGAAAGTTTCGTTGAATCGTTATAAGGAATAATAGAAACCGTTGCCCCTGCAATTGCACGCTGACTGGAGGTATCCAGCACAGACCCAATGACCATACCGTTATCTTTACTTTGCCCTTGTTGGGCGGCAGTACCTAAAGAAAGAAGGGAAAAAAGTACAGATAGAATGAAAAGCGGTTTTACTATCAACGGGTTCTGTTTTTGAATGCATAAAGATAATTTCCCACAGGATACCAGCCCGTTCTTATTCCATCAATGGTAGGATATCTGCTGCCAATCTGTCACCAAATAGGTTATATTTTCCTACCTTTGCCTACTCAATAAGCGTAAAATATGATGGATTTGTTGACAGATACAAAAGTGCATGATGAAAATCGTCAGGGCGAAGCCTATGCACCTTTTGCAAACGACCCCATCGAGTATAAGAAGAAGTTTTACATCGAAAGCTACGGCTGTGCAATGAACTTCAGTGATAGTGAAATTGTTGCGAGTATTCTTAATACGGCGGGGTTTGGCGCTACTAAAAATGAAACAGAAGCTGATCTGGTTTTGCTTAATACCTGTTCAATCCGTGAAAAGGCTGAACAAACCATCCGTAAACGTTTAACAGAGTTTCGTCAGGCAAAAAGAAAGAAGCCGGGTTTATTGGTTGGAGTACTTGGCTGTATGGCGGAACGTTTAAAATCAAATTTACTGGAAGAAGAAAAGCTGGTTGACCTGGTGATTGGCCCGGATGCTTACCGCTCTTTACCCGGATTAATTGAAGAAGCAGAAGGCGGACAAAAAGCAGTGAATGTATTGTTGAGCCGTGATGAAACCTATGCAGACATTTCGCCGGTTCGTTTGGAAAGCAATGGAGTAAATGCCTTCATATCAATTATGCGTGGTTGCAATAATATGTGCAGTTTCTGCGTGGTGCCTTTTACCCGTGGCCGTGAAAGAAGCCGTGATGCAGGATCAATCATTGCAGAAGCGCAGGATTTATTCGGCAGAGGTTTCAGAGAAGTTACATTACTCGGACAAAATGTTGACAGCTACCAGTTTGTTGATGAACAAAATAATGAAACCGTTTCATTTGCTATGCTGATGGAAAAAGTGGCCTTGGTTTCTCCAGAATTAAGAGTTCGTTTTTCTACTTCTCATCCAAAAGATATTACAGATGAAGTGTTGTTTACCATGGCGAAATATGAAAACATCTGCAATTATATTCACCTGCCTGTGCAAAGTGGTAATACCAGAATCTTACAGTTGATGAACAGAACTTATACCCGTGAATGGTATATGAAAAAAGTAGATCGCATCAGGGAAATTGTTCCTGATTGCGGCATCAGCTCCGATTTTATTGCCGGCTTTTGTACTGAAACTGAAGAAGAACATCAGGATACATTAAGCATCATGGAATACAGCAGGTACGATTACAGCTATATGTATTATTACAGCGAACGTCCCGGAACCCTTGCTGCCAAACGTTATGCTGATGATATTCCGGAAGTAGTTAAGAAAAGGCGTTTACAGGAAATCGTTGACAAACAATATTACTTATCGTTACACAGTAACCAACGGGATATTGGCCAAACCTATAAAGTATTGATTGAAGGAAACAGCAAGAAAGATGAGAATTCGTGGATGGGGCGAAGTTCACAAAACAAAGTGATCGTTTTCCCGAAAGAAAATGTTGACCCGATGGCTATCGGGTTAAAGAAAGGCGATTACGTAATGGTAAAAGTGAATGATTGTACTAAAGGGACGTTAAAAGGACAAATGATAAAATAAAATGATTGAAGCAGTAAAAGACAATATTGAAAAAATAAAGTCTGTATGTAAAAAATACGGAGTGAAACATCTATATGTTTTTGGTTCTGCTGTTAATGGAACATTCAGTAATGAGAGCAATGTTGATTTTATTGTAGATTACTTCAGAAATGAAGAAGGATTGTCTGCTGAGGGATTTGACTATTTCGATCTTATGTTTGCACTTGAAGAAATCACAGGCAGGAAAATTGATCTTGTGGTTTCTGATGCCGTTAAAAATCCATACTTCAAACAGAAAGTGGATGAACAAAAAGTTCTTTTATATGCAGCCTGAAATACTTAAATATCTTTCTGATATATTGAATTCAATCACTAGAATTACTTTTCACAGAGTTAACATTACCAGTTTTACTGAATTTAAAAATGATTTAACAGTTTACGATGCTGTAGAAAGAAGACCTGCAATCATTGGCGAGGCGGTTTGGCAGATAGATAAAATAGACAAAAATTTTATTCTTACAGATAAACGGAAAATTATTGGTTTCAGACATATCCTTACACATGATTACGATTTAATAACTCCGGATATCATCTGGAAAATAATTGAAACAAACCTTCCTGTACTTGAAACAGAAGTAAAGAAATATTTAAATCAATAAATGGAATTACAGTCAATAAAAAACAGGTTCGGAATTATCGGTAACTCACCGGCATTAAATCATGCGTTGAATGTGGCAGTACAGGTTTCTTCAACCGATCTTACTGTACTCATCAATGGTGAAAGTGGTGTGGGTAAAGAAGTATTCTCTCAAATTATTCATTCTTTATCAACACGCAAACACAACCCATTCATTGCAGTGAACTGCGGTGCTATTCCTGAAGGAACGATTGATTCAGAATTATTCGGTCATGAAAAAGGTTCTTTCACCGGAGCATTGGATGCAAGAAAAGGATATTTCGAAACAGTGAATGGCGGCACTATTTTTTTAGATGAAATTGGCGAACTGCCATTA
>JANOIQ010000493.1:0-4210 GCA_031407835.1 Chitinophagaceae bacterium | reverse complement strand
TATCTATATCGGCAATACTTTCGAGTTTAAAACCTATACGGTCAACGTATATTGGTTGTGCCCTGGATGAGAGAGAGAGAGCAATTAGTGCAATGAGAATTATCTTTTTCATTTATTTTGATTTTATAGACGATTTTTTTTTGGTGTCGTCTTATTCTGCTTTAAAGGCGTGGCAAATGAAACTGTTATTTACCCAACATATTTTTCAGTGTTGTAAAATCCACCGCTTTCATAATATCTGTCATAAATTTTGCCGCTATAGGATCTTTATGGCTTCCTCTTAAATACACCCAAAAAAATTGTGGTGATGATTTGGGTAATTTTTTAAAATATGCAGGGTTTGGTTTTATTAGTACCTGCCCAAAGGGATCGCTGTCATCAGTAAACAGGTAAGCTGAGTGGCTGCCTTTGGGATCAATTTTTACAATAGCCTGTTGATTCAGTTCTGCTGCAGGCATTTTTAATTGTTTTTCAATTTTATCAAATGCCGGCTTGTAATCTTTTTCATTATCCGAAAGTAATTTTTCATACCTGGCTTTAATTTCCAGGTAATCCATTTTCATATATTTTTTTAATTTTTCAGGGTCATTTTTATACTCTTTTTCCTTAAACCCTTTTTCAATTTCTTTGTTCTTAAGTACATCTTTAAAACCCGATGCAGCCATAGCCATGGCTTTTGCCACTATTTTAATTTGAGTGTCCAAAAATTCTTTTTTGGTTACATAAGCAAAAGGCAGTTTGCCATCGTAAGTAATTAACCATTGGTATTCTTTACCCGTGCCGGGCATGCCTAACACAAGGGCTGTTTCTATTTCTTTAAAAGACCAATAGCCATCTTTTTCAACCGGCATATTCTGGATATAGTGGAATCCCATGCCTGCTGTTGCTTCGTCATTATTCAGCAATTCATAAATTTCTGCGGCACATAAATTGGCTGTTATATTAAAATAAGTTGGCGTTTCGCTCACTGTTTTAATGGTGTTGCCATCGCAATAAAAGTTTAACGGTATAATGCTGTATCCGTAATCATTAGCTGGTCTGTATGCTACAGGGTATCCATAATTTTCATGAAAAAGGGCTTTTACACCCATTGGGGTATATTTTGATTTTATCATGTTGATTATTGTTGTCAGCACTTTTTTATGCTTAGCTAAATCAACGGCTGATAATTTTCCTGAATTATATGGCGCATCAGCCTTTAATGTACCGGGTGTTTGGAGTAATGATTCATCGGTACAATTTTGTGTAAAAGCTTGTATAGAAATAAATAAAACCATTGTTATCAAAAAATATTTCATAGCTGTTTTTTAAATGCTTGATTAATTATTTATTGCCCTGCAATATGGTACTGCCACTTCTACTCACACCCGAGTTTACTGTTACTCTTACTTCGGTGCCTGCAATATTTTGCCCGGCTATATTTGCAGCTACACCAACCAGTGCACCCACATCGGTAAATCCTGAATTGTCCCACTCAACCAGTCCGGCCAAAGTTGCTTCAGCTTCCATACCCATTGGCCCATCAATACCTTTGCTAACTCCCACAATAGCAGTACCTGAAAATTTCCCTGTTTCCACATTGCTTTTATAATCAATTTGTACGCCGCCACAATCAAACTGGCCGGTTAAATTGCTGCAACTTGAAGTAATTTTATAACACCCCAAATCCATTGTGCTTACATACTGGCAGGCCACATCATCAAAATTTTGTAAGGAGTCTTTCCCTTTTGGTTTAAGTACTGCAGGAATACACGCACTGCTTTTGTTTTTAAAAAATACCCGCTGGTCTTTTATCTGTGTAAGCCATGCAATTTGAGCATTCACTTTTACCAATTCAAATTGTTCGGGCCATAAAGTGTATTGATAATAGTATAGCAAGTCGCTTGTTCTGCGGCGTATATAGTTGAAATAATTTCGATAAGCATTTTGTAACCCACCATTGGCATTATTTAAAAATTCTGTACGTATAGCATTTTCATCTTTACAAATTGCTGCAAATGGATTTTCTTTTCCTTCCCCAATTTTATCTTCGTATTTGTTATCAATAATTTTCTGTTTTTCAATCAACATATTTTCGTAACCTGCAACTGCAGCTAATGCTTTAGTAACCGGTTCTAATGCCTGTGCAAATACAAACGACATATTCCCATTTACATCATTTACTGCAGGCCCTAATTTTATGATGGCTTTAGGCGCATAGCCAGGTATCAATTGTACATATTGTCTATTTTGGCCAGCCTGTATAACTTGATTTCTACGTAACTCTGATTGTGTTAAATAATCCTGCTCTGCTTGTTGTTGTTTTATTTTTAATTGCTCTATTTTTTCCTGGCAATCTTCTCTAAATTCTTTCCATGCTATCTCCAACAGTTTATTTTGTTCAACATCCAGCGGATATTCAGGCCAGTTGAATTTTCCTAACCCCAGTGCATCCTGAGGCATTGGCCTATTCCAATCTATATCTTCACTTTTAAGATTGTACCCTAATTTTTTTAATTTATTTTCTTTTTCAGTACTGTATGATTTGCGGATACTTTTTTTAGCGAATGCAATAGCTGCAGGAATGTTTCCTTTACTCTCTTCAATTAAACTTTTGGCCAAATTGGCTTGCGGATGAGCGGCATAAATACGAAGGGTGCTATCGGCATATTTTTCTGCTCTTGGTATATCGCCTAAACCCAACCCTGCCTGTGTAATATTATTTAGTATGCTGCTGTTTTTGGGATAACGTTTATTAAGATTAACTAAAATGGGTAATGCCAATTCCTCAGCACCACACATGGTTAAAAAAGATGCATAGTTATTCAGGTTAACAGCATCAACCGGATCTTCTATACATGCTTCTCCCATTATATAAAGTGCCAGCGTGGGTTTGCCATCCATCCATAAACCAACAGCAGTATTTGCAGCCGATTGATTTAAGCTTTTAATTTGTTTAGTAAGTTCTGCCCCTTTCGTTTTAGTAACAGGCGATAATTTTAATAGTACAGCCCTGTAAATTTTATTGATGTATACACTCATTTCAGCATTGCTGAGTATTACTGCCAATGCGGTGTTTATTCTTGCCACATCTTTTTTAGGAACAATCCTGTTTTCATTTTCTATCACTTCCTTCATTTGCTGATTACTCACTTTCGGCACATTTTTAAACGATGGTCTTTTAATACCCATACTGTCCATCATCCGTAATGTTTCCGGATCCAGGTTGTCCATTTCCATTTGTGCCTCTTTCATCATTTTCTCCATTTCTGTTTGAGGCTTTTCTTTTGGCTTTGGTTTCGGCTTTGCCTGGGCAAAACTGTTTGTTGCAAAAACTATTAAAAAAAGTATGCAGAAATAAATGAAACACTTTTTCATATTGATTTTTTTTTTCAGATTTGAAAGTAACACCAAACAGCAGGGTTACTTATCCCTTAAAAACAGGATATTGTCTTCGTTTAGCAGTAAACTTGATTCTATGGTAAATTAGACGGAATAATGTTGTAAAGCAATCCCCAAAAAGTGGTAGCAATATTATTGTGTGTGCAGGTGAAGGTTTTTGGAAAAAAGTTCTATTGGTCCTTTGAAGGTTTTATCACTGAAAGCATATACAGCGCAGGCTGATGTTTTGTTATTACTGAACGTATATAACATCACTACACATTTTTTTTTAGTCTGATAGAAGTTGCCGATTGATAAGGCAGATGTCCATCCATCCAAAACCTGGCCGGTAAGTGTCCTGGATGGTTTTTTATCTGCTTTGCTTAATCGCTTTACTACCTCTTCGTTCCATTGGCTCATAACGACTTTTAAAATATCTTCTTTTGCAGGAAGACTTTTGTATAAAGTAATGGTGCAAAAGCTGCCGTCTTTATTGGTTAAATGAAACTGAACTCTTGATGGCAATTCACTTTTCGTAAAAAACTCCGGTGCCTGATAGGTGAATACATCAAAACTGTTGGTTTGGGCAAAACCAGCCGGAGTAATACTACACCATGCTATGAAAATGAAGAGGGAATTCTTTTTCATTATCAGTTAGTAAAAATCCGTATTCCGGTTGCTGCAATTTGAATGTCTTTCTGATACTCTTTTTTTACAGCTTTTTTTTCAGGGATGAGTTTAGTGGGTTCTACTCCTTCAATGATTATCCGTTTGCCAACAATTTTTTTAGGAACAGTAAAGCCGTAATCTTTTGTTCCAACTGATATTGTAGTTCCATCATCTTTTTTTA
>JANOIQ010000490.1:0-3701 GCA_031407835.1 Chitinophagaceae bacterium | reverse complement strand
CAAAAAAGAGCGTCTTTTAAAACCCATCTTGTTACCTATGTATTAGTGAATACATTTCTCTGGATTATCTGGGCAATCACCGGTGGCCGTTCTTATGGCAGTGGAGTTCCCTGGCCAGTTTGGTCAACACTTGGATGGGGTATCGGCATTGTATCGCATTATTTTGGAGCATATGTTTATCCCAAAAGCAACAGTGTAGAACGGGAATATGAAAAACTGAAAAACAAACAATAATCATTTATTAATCAATAAAACAAATAAAATGAAACAGATACTCATCGCTATTTTTTGCGCCACTCTTTTTACCAATGCCTTTGCACAAAGTGAACGTTATGCAGGTGCCATGGGAAAAAATCTTGAAACATTTTCTACAGCAAAATCTCCAGCTGAAATGCATGATTTAAGTAATGCCTTTGAACGCATTGCTGATGCAGAAAAAAATCAGTGGCTTCCTTATTACTATGCAGCCATGACGGAAGTTCTCAACGGATTTATGGCTACAGATAAAACAGGAGCAGATGTAATTGCCGACCGTGCTGAATTGCTGATTAATAAAGCAGATGCACTGGAAGGAAAGAATTCAGAAATCTCCTGTATTAAATCAATGATTGCTTCACTGCGTATGATGGTGAACCCGATGCAGAGATGGCAGCAGTATGGTGCATTATCAACTCAATTGCTTGAGGAAGCAAAGCAGCAGGACCCAACAAATCCCCGTCCGTTTGCATTGCTGGCGCAAAATCTGTTTTATACTCCAGCACAATTTGGTGGCGGATGTACAACGGCAAAACCGGTGGCAGAAGAAGGAGTAAAATTGCTAAATACGTTCCAGGCAAAATCTCCTTTGCATCCAAAGTGGGGGAAGACACAGTTTGATATGGTACTCGGACAGTGTAAATAAATGTAACGGATGCAACGAAGCAAAACCCGGCCAATAAGCAGCCGGGTTTTAAAAAAATTGCAACAACTAAAAGTGTACAGGCTGTTAATAAACTTTCACGCTAACAAAACTATCTTCACCACCTTCACACAAATTTGCAAGCATGAGTCAGGAACAATTTTCATCACCACAGGACAGCCTTCAGTTAATTGAAAGCATGATCAATAAAGCACAAAACCGGTTTAATGAAAACGGCCATTTGTATTTATTATGGGGTTGGGTGATTTTTGCCTGCAGCATTATTCATTTTGTTGTGGATTACTGGAACCTGTACAACAATCCGCAAATGGTATGGTTTCTTACATGGGGAGCATTGATTTACCAAACGATTTATATTTCCAGGAGAAAAAAGAAGGAGCGTGTAAAAACATATACAGATGATATTGTTGGCTGGGTATGGGTTGTGTTTGTTATTCTGATGGCACTGGTTGGTTTTATTACAGGGAAAGGAAATACATGGCATCTCATGTATCCATTGTTTTTGGTGTTATATGGTGTGCCTACTTTCTTAACAGGTGTAATTATTAAATTCCAGCCTTTGCAGGTTGGCGCAATCAGTTGCTGGATACTGGCCGTTGCTTCAACCTTTGTGCCTACTCAATTCCAGGTATTATTTCTGGCATTAGCTGTTTTATCGGCATGGATTGTTCCCGGATACATGCTTCGTTCACGGTTTAAAAATCAAAACTGATATGGAAGAAAAACAATTATCAGAAAAAGAAAGCCTGCTTATCATTCAGCAAATGATCAGCCGTGCAAAAAATGAATTTGTTGATACAGGAGTTGGTCCCATTTTATGGGGTGCTGTAATTACTGTTTGCAGTTTGGTGCAGTTCCTGCAGATTCATTTTGATTACAGGCTTCCAGTTGATATCTGGTTGCTGGCGTTACTTGCAATCGTTCCGCAAATTTATATTTCAATTAAGGAAAGCCGTCAACGTAAAGTAAAAGGATGGGACCAGGATGTGATGAGTTATGTATGGCTTTGCTTTGGCGTAGGGATTTTCCTGGTGAACTTCATTAATAATGTGGCTGCACACGAGCTTAATCCGCTGTTAAGTGAGTATAGTAAGTTGTCAGGTAAAACTGATGTTCCTAACTTCTGGACATTTGGCGCCAGCTACTTGCTGTTTGTATATGGCTATCCAACAATCGTCACAGGCGCAACAAGAAAATTTAAACTGATGATTTTTGGCGGAGTTTTTTGCTGGGTAAGTGCCATCATCAGTGCATTTACTGAAGTAAAGATTGATTTCTTACTCATGGCTTTGTCTGCAACACTGGCATGGCTCGTTCCGGGAATTATTTTACGACGTAACTATTTATTGCAGAAAGAAAAGAATGTTTAAAGAACTGGATCCCATATTGCATTCGCAGCTCCGCTTAGCCGTTATGAGTTTACTTATTGGTGTAAAGGAAGCGGAGTTTACCTATATCAAGGAAAAAACCGGCTCCACTGCAGGTAACCTCAGTGTGCAGATCACTAAACTCAAAGAAGCCGGTTATGTAGAAGTAACCAAGCAGTTTAAAGAGAACTATCCACTCACTATCTGTAAAATCACTTTGCAGGGAATCAAAGCTTTTGAAGCATATGTGAAAGCTTTGCAAAGCTATATGCCCAAATAAAACCTCATCTCCGACGCTTTGGTCGGAGTCAGATATTTATCGTGTGACCTCCAACTCCCCGCCTGAATGACAAAGTCGGGCAGGCTTTTCCAAAAGAGAATGAGCGGTGCTCCATCGCTTCATTAAATTTTTTTTATACGACATCATGAAATGAATTTATATGATCACATGTCATGCACTAAACTATTGTTTTAACTTTTGTAAAAGTTAGGGCTGTGTTAAGATGGCTTCCCCTTTTGGGAGAAGTCGGATGGGGGCTAAACCTTATCTTTACCGTGTTGTTATCAAGCCACGCAAGGTTATGGAGTCAATTATCAAGGTTACCCATCTTTCAAAAGTCTTTAAAGAAATTACTGCTGTAAATGATCTTTCTTTTACCGTAAGGAAGGGAGATGTGTATGGCTTTCTCGGGCAAAACGGTGCAGGAAAGTCTACTACCATCCGCATGTTGCTTACGCTGATTGAGCCAACCGGTGGCGATATTGAAATATTCGGGTATAATCTCAAGCAGCACCGCAAAGAAATTTTAAGCAATACAGGCGCAGTGGTTGAGCGGCCCGATTTATACAAATATCTTACTGCATACGAAACACTTCACCTGTTTGCACAGATGAGCGGAGTAAAGATTCCACGACAGCAACTAATGGAGCAGTTGGAAATGGTTGGGCTTGCGAGCAGGGCTCACAGTAAAGTGCGTACATTTTCGCAGGGAATGAAACAGCGGTTGGGGCTTGCCGTTGCGTTGGTACATAATCCGCAACTGATCATGCTCGATGAACCAACCAATGGGTTAGATCCGCAGGGAATTGCAGATATCCGGAATTTAATTCTGATGCTGAGCCAGAAGATGAATAAAACAATCCTGGTATCCTCACATTTATTAAGTGAGGTGGAACAGATTGCCAACCGTATGCTCATCATTGACAAAGGACAAAAGTTAGTGGAAGGAACCGTGAATGAATTGTTTAATCCCGAGGATACAGTTGTGTTTCTTGAAACAACCGATAATGCGGCTTGCGAAAAGATGCTGGCTGCAGGTAGTTATGCTTCACAGGTAACAGGAGTTGATGCAGGTGGAATTAAATTGAAGATCCGGAAAGAAGAAGTACCTGCACTTACCAAACTGCTGATAGAA
>JANOIQ010000219.1:0-4392 GCA_031407835.1 Chitinophagaceae bacterium | reverse complement strand
GCAGCGGTTTGTGTTCCTCCTCCTTTTACCAAATTTGCAAAAGGATTGGTTGGCGACAGCGGCGTAAAAACAGCTACGGTAATTGGTTTCCCCTTTGGTTACTCAGCCATTGAAGCGAAAGTAACAGAAACCTTATTGGCCATTGTTGATGGTGTGGATGAAATTGACATGGTGGCCAATATTTCTGCCATTAAAAACGGCGACTGGAATTTTGTTAAACATGAAGGTGAAACGATCATCCCCATGGCCCACAAAAAAGACAAGCATATCAAGATCATTATTGAAAGCGGGGTATTAACAGATGAAGAAATTATCCGCTGCTGTGAGATCTATGCAGAACTTGGCGCAGATTTTGTAAAAACATCTACTGGCTATGCTGAGAAAGGTGCAACATTAGAGGCCGTGCAACTGATGAGGAAGACTTTGCCGTCTAACATAAAAATTAAAGCATCTGGCGGTATCCGCAACTATGCATTTGCCAAACAATTGATTGAAGCAGGAGCCGACAGGATTGGATGCAGTGCAGGTGTGGCAATTGTAAAAGAAAGCCTGCTTGCTTAAGACGCTGAGTTAATGATTTTATTAAGAGGATGTTTTTTGAAAACTTACATATGAAAAAGATTGGCTTGTTTTGTTTAATGATCATGTCAGCAGCGGTTGCAGGCGCACAAATGGTAACAGATACCATCAGTAATTCTGTTTATGTTGCAAAAGACAGCCGCTTTGATCTGCTCAGCAAAAAGAAAGCTGAGATCAACAAAAAATCTGCTGATTCAAAAAAACCTAACAAAGGTTACCGCATCCAGGTGTTGAATACAACCGATCGTAACCAGGCATTTAAGACGAAATCAAAACTTTTGTCTGTTTATCCCGAACACAAAACTTATTTAATGTACCAGGCTCCTTATTTCAAAATACGAATCGGCAACTTTATAGAGAAGAATGAAGCAGATGGTTTAAAGAAAGAATTAACCCGCATGTTCCCTGCCGGTGTATTTGTAATACCAAGTGATATTGAAGCAAAGCCCGAGAAAGAAAAGGAAGATTCGAGATAAATTCCGTCTAACGCCCTCGTCTGACGGAATTTTTATAGTAGATATGCCATACTTTCAAAGTATGGCATATCTGTTTTAAGTATCTGAAACCTTTACGTTCCATTTTGTACTTTTGCGCTTCTATGCTCAAAGACAAGATACAATCCCTCGCCAAAAAATATAAGGAAGAGTTCATTGCAGTGCGCCAGCATTTACATGCACATCCTGAACTCAGTTACCAGGAATTTGAAACGTCCAACTTTGTGCAAAGCAAATTGAAGGAGTATGGAATTCCGTTTACAATCATGGCAGAAACAGGTGTGGTTGGTTTGATTCATGGTAAGAATCCTTCTTCAAAAGTCATTGCGTTGCGTGCTGATATGGACGCATTGCCAATCCTGGAAGAAAATAATGTTTCCTATAAATCAACAAAAGATGGTGTGATGCATGCATGCGGACATGATGCACACACAACCTGTTTACTCGGTGCTGCAAAAATTTTGAATGAGTTGAAAGAGGAATGGGAAGGAACAGTGAAATTGGTTTTTCAACCCGGTGAAGAGCGGAATCCCGGCGGTGCAAGTATCATGATTAAGGAAGGTGTGCTGGAAAATCCAAAACCACAGGCCATCTTTGGCTTGCATGTTCATCCCGGTTTGCAGATTGGTCAACTCAGTTTCCGTGCAGGAAAAGTAATGGCCAGTGCCGATGAATTATACATGACAGTGAAAGGTAAAGGCGGACATGCAGCTGCACCACACCAGGCAGTTGATCCAATTTTAATTGCATCACATCTTATCGTCAGTTTACAGCAGATTATCAGCCGCAACAGGAATCCGCACAATCCTTCTGTACTTTCTATTACTGCATTCAATGCAGGTACAACCACCAATGTTATTCCCAATGAAGTAAAGCTGATGGGTACTTTCCGTGCAATGGATGAAGTATGGCGTTTTGAAGCACATGATCTCATCCGCCGCAATGCAACTTTACTGGTTGAAAGCATGGGGGGTACTTTGGATCTGCATATTGATGTGGGTTATCCAACTGTGTACAACAATGAAGTATTGAATGAAAAAACAAAAACAAAAGCGGCTGAATTATTCGGTGAAGAGCATGTAGAAGAAACAGAATTAAGAATGGGTGCTGAAGACTTTGGTTATTATACCCAGCAGATCCCCGGCTGTTTCTATCGTTTAGGTGTTATGAATAAAGAAAAAGGAATTACAAGCGGTGTACACACACCTACTTTTGCTATTGATGAAAACGCACTCGAAAATGGTATTGCAATGATGGCATGGTTGGGGAGTAGTGTTGAACCTTAATTAAAGATGCTTTAGACAATGTTTTTTTCATCCTTATCATTTTGATATATTTTTCATCCTTATCATTTTGATATAAATATAAAATCTCCTCCCGGTTGGTTGTCTCCAAAGCTGCCAAACTTCGGTCCCGGTTTGGCTTTTTCTACCCCACTTGTTAACTCACTCCAGGTAACGATTTTGTCTTTGCCTCCACGGTTACGCAGGGTTTCAATAAAACGGTACGCAAAGGGAGAATGATAACCGGCTCTGCCATCCGGTACATATTCTTTTCCTCCGGAGGTGAGGTACAATCTTGATTTGTATTTGAATTTTTCAGCAATAAATTTATTCGCTTCCTGATCCTGGTAAAGTACATCTGTTTCATTTCTATTCCCTGCTCCGTCAAAAGTTCCGCCAAAACAAACATCCAGAACAACCATGATATGTTTACAATCGATGTTGTTAATAATGTCTCTCAAAAAACTATGCGTTACATAGGTTTCTCTTAAAGGGTCATCTTCTTTGCTTTTTGAATCCTTACAGGCAATAAATCCATTTACAAGATCATCATAACCTCCATGCCCGGCTATAAAAATGAACAACTGACTGGTAGAGTCATATTGGAAATTCTTTTTGTACTTCAACAGTGCTTTCAGTATTTCACCTCTTGTTGGATTGGCAAGGAACTCGGTTTTGAAATTAAAATTTTCTCTTAATTCTTTTTCAATTGTTCCGGCATCATTAACCGGATTGCTCAATTGATTCCATGTTTTAGAATTGTATTGATCTGTACCGATAATCAGAGCCTGATTTTTTAAAATAATCTGCTGTGTAACACCTGCTGCGTCTTCATCCCCTGATGAACCACGGTTTTGGGATTTACTTTCAGTTGTAAAAAAGTACTCAAAATCCTTTTCATAACTTACCCTTACAATCTGTTTGGTTGAAGATTGCTTTGAGTAAGTAAGAAATGAACTGTAAACAGCAGTTTCAAATTTCATTCGTTCATTTAGAAAATTATTTTGCACTTCTCTTGGAATAGAAACAAATGCAGTGGTGAGAAGTCCTCCCTTTTTTCCATCTTTATTGGTGGTTTCCATTCCAAGCCCATTGTTATAGATAAAGCATCTTTGTTTTGTATTTAAAGCCAGTTTTGCAGGATCTTTTTCAACTACCAGTTTCAAAAACTCAGGGAAAAAAACTTCACCGTAGCCAGCATCAAATATCAATAACTGCTTATTGCATTGTATATCTGCCAGAAATGATTTTAATGTAAAGCTGTTAAGTGTTTTCGATATTTGATCAAAAGAAATAAAATCTCCTTTTGCAGGTTTGTTTGATACTACCTGAATACTGTCGTATAAAGGAAGGATACAGGTTAAGCCAAGTGTTTCGTTTTTCAGATTGAAAGCAAAGCCGGCGTAATAAAACACCAGGATATCTTCAGGTTTGGCTGTCTTTTCTACTTGATCAAAAATTTTCTTCAGCTCTTTAAATGTTGCGTTTGAATTGGATAATGTAAAAATGATGGCAGATGAATCCTGCGATAAATATTTTGTTTCACTTCCCGCTGAACCTGTGTTTGTAATGAAAAGTGGGCTGTGATTAAAAGCCGAGTCGTTTTTATAATAAAAATAGTTGGCTATCTGTTCAACATCATTACTGCAACCTTCCAGTTTTGAAACCTGAACCTTGTCAAAAAAAAGCATGGGATTGTCAACCCCGATTGAAATAACATAAGTACGGGATTTTTTTACTGTTTTCAATCCGGGGCCTTTGATTTGTTGATCTGAAGAAAAAGCAAAACTAATAAGTACAGTAAAAAAGAAAAATATGTTCAGGGTTTCTTTGGAAAACATGGAAATGTGTTTGTACCTGTGTAATGTATAAATTTAATTGAACTTCAATGTTGTTTATTCCTATTTTAGTATAACAAAAACACTTGTCTATGCCTATCCGAATGACAGATGATCCGCAGGATCAACAGGAGCAATACAACAATGACAACTCAGGTGGCGGAGGTGGAAAATTTCCAACTGGCGGCGGAGGCGGCC
>JANOIQ010000467.1:0-2329 GCA_031407835.1 Chitinophagaceae bacterium | reverse complement strand
TTACAGCATATTCCTCCACAGCATGATCTGTATCATTTGTATGGAAAAGATAATGTGGTTTTATTTTATACTGACCGTTATAAAGAACAACCACTGGTTGTAAAAGGTGCCGGTGCCGGTGCCGAAGTAACAGCGAGTGGTGTCTTTGCAGATATTCTCAGAGCGGTATAGCCCCCGCCCTAAAGGGAGCAAGGCGGAGATCATAATTTATGAACATTTAAAAAAAGTAAAATGAGTTTGGTTGATAAATTAAATCAGGGTATTCAAAGCTCCCCTTCAGGGGCGGGGGGGCATGCCTTTGTAACCGTTAAATGTCCGGCCACAGTTGCCAATCTTGTTTGTGGGTTTGATATATTGGGTATGGCATTGACTGAACCCTTTGATATCATGAAAATGAAATTGATTGATGAACCAAAGATCATCATCATCAACAAGGATGCATACAATCTTCCAACAGAGCCAGAAAAAAATGTAGCCGGTGTTGTGTTGCTGGAGATTATGGAAAAAATGGGCAATCAGTTTGGCTTTGAAGTAGAAATTGAAAAACATATAAAACCCGGAAGTGGTTTGGGTTCCAGTGCAGCCAGTGCTGCAGGTGCAGCTGTTGCAGCCAATGAGTTACTGGGAAATGTTTTTTCAACAGATGAATTGGTACAGTTTGCCATGTTTGGTGAAAAATTAGCAAGCGGTGTAAAGCATGCCGATAATATTACGCCTTGCATCACTGGTGGTGTAACACTCATCCGTTCAATTCATCCATTGGATATTGTGCAGCTGAATTCACCTGCTTTGTTTGTAACCGTTGTTCATCCGCAAATTGAAGTAAAGACCAGTGATGCAAGACAAATTCTTCGCAAAGAAGTGTTATTGAAAGATGCCATCAAACAATGGGGAAATATTGCAGGCCTGGTTGCAGGTTTTGAAAAAGGCGATACAGATTTAATTGGAAGAAGTCTGGAAGATGTGATCATTGAACCTGTACGCAGTATTTTAATTCCGGGCTTTGATGAAATTAAAACCAAAAGCAAAGAAGCAGGCGCATTGGGTGGTGGTATATCAGGAAGCGGTCCCTCTATCTTCATGCTGTGCAAAGAAGAAACAACTGCAAAAAATGTGGAGCTCATCATGCAGGAAATATTCACCAGGCTTGGAATTGATTTCAGAACCTATGTTACAACAATTAATAAGAGTGGTGTGGAAGTGGTGAAATAATGAAAGAAGTAAGAGGTAAGAAATAAGAAGTACGATGTTTCCTCATCACCAAATTTTCAAATCATCAAATTTTCAAATTGAATTACTATAGTTTAAATAAAAAATCACCAATCGCTTCGTTCAAAGAAGCAACCATACTAGGACAGGCACCAGATAAAGGATTGTATTTTCCTGAAACCATTCCGCAAATAGATAAAGAACTTATTGCAAATATCGAGTTCATCAGTAATGAAGAAATAGCTTTCCGTGTTATTCAGCCATATATCGGAATTGAAATTCCGGAAGAGGAACTTTATCGTATTGTTTCTGATACAGTAAATTTTCCTATTCCATTGGTGAAGTTGAATGAAAACATTTCATCCTTGGAATTATTCCACGGGCCAACGCTTGCGTTTAAAGATGTAGGTGCCAGATTTATGAGCCGTTGCCTCGGGTATTTTGTGAACAAAGGTCAGGCCACTCCAAGCAGCCAGGCTGGTAAGATCATCGTTCTCGTTGCAACAAGCGGCGATACAGGTGGTGCTGTTGCCAATGGTTTTTATAATGTGGATGGGGTAGAGGTAGTGATTCTTTATCCCAGTGGTAAAGTGAGCAGTGTGCAAGAAAAACAATTAACAACTCTCGGAAAAAATATTCATGCACTGGAAGTAAACGGAACCTTTGATGATTGTCAGCAACTGGTGAAACAGGCTTTTGCAGATGAAGAACTCACCAAACAGTTATTTCTTACTTCAGCCAATTCGATCAACATAGCAAGATGGCTACCGCAGCAGTTCTACTATTTCTTTGCATACAAACAATGGATTAGCTCCCCTTTAGGGGCGGGTGGGCAGCCACCAGTGATTTCTGTTCCCAGCGGCAACTTCGGCAATATCTGTGCAGGAATACTGGCGCATATTAGTGGGCTGCCGGTGAAACATTTTATTGCTGCCTGTAATGCTAATGATGTGGTAACAAGATTTATGCAAACAGATGGCTTGGCTCCGCTCTCCAGTTTTATTTCATCAAAAGCGGTTGCAACTATTTCCAATGCAATGGATGTAGGTAATCCAAGCAATTTCGTTCGTATACTTGAATTATTTCATCAGCAGTTTCCTCAGCTGAAAGAAAAATTAAG
>JANOIQ010000465.1:0-2431 GCA_031407835.1 Chitinophagaceae bacterium | reverse complement strand
GGATATTGACCCAAAAAGATTGTATGATGAAAGTTACAAATCAATACCTGATTCAGAACTGACGCACATTTTAAAACCAGGTGCTTAATTATGACAAGAGAACTATAAGGTGTCTGACGTCTGCGACGTCCTGATACCTGCTCCAGCTTTTCAATTTGCAATGCTAAAAAAAAGGATTTACTATCTTCATTGTATGCAACTCCAAATCACTTCTATTGAAATTTATAAGCTCTGTATTCCGCTCAAACAACCTTTTGTGATTTCATTAGGCGCTCAGTACGATGCAGATAATATTTTAATCATCATCCGCACCAATGAAGGCATCATCGGTTATGGTGAATGCAGTCCGTACATGAGCATCAATGGTGAAAGCATCGACACCTGTTATATTGTCGGACACTATTTAGCTGCTGCTTTAAAAGGAAAAGACCCGTTACTGATTGAAGACTGTGTAACAGCAATGGATCGCATCATTACAAGGAACGAAAGTATTAAGAGTGCATTTGACATGGCATTGTATGATATTGCAGCACAACATGCACAACAGCCTTTATATAAGTTTTTAGGCGGCAATAAAAACAAAATCATTTCAACAGATATGACTGTTGGTTTGGGTTCGCCGGAGAAAATGGCGAAGGAAGCACAGCAATATAAAGCAGAAGGCTTCCCTTCCATTAAAGTAAAACTGGGCACTACAACAGAAGCTGATGTTGCAAGGATCAAAGCTATCCGTGCTGCCATTGGGAATGAGCTGCCCTTACGGATTGATGCCAACCAGGGATGGAGTGTGGATACTGCTATTGCAACTTTGAATGCATTAAGCAGTTTTGGAATTGAACATTGCGAAGAACCCATTGCCCGCTGGAATTATATGGAATTACCGAAGGTGAGAAAGAGCAGCCCCATCAAAATTATGAGCGATGAAAGCTGTTTTGATGAACATGATGCGGAACGGTTAGCTAAAATAAATGCTTCCGATTATTTTAATATTAAGCTGGGAAAAAGTGGTGGCATTTATCATGCGTTGAAAATTGTGGAAGCAGCCAAAGCACACAACATCAAATTACAGGTAGGTTGTTTTATGGAAAGCAGGTTGGCTATTACAGCTCTTGTTCATTTTGCCTATTGCAGCGATTTGATTGTACATTATGATTTAGATACGCCACTAATGTTGAAAGAAGACCCCATCATTGGTGGTATGATTTTTAAAGAGAATGGGATTGTTGAGATTAATGAGGCTGTTGGAATTGGAGCAACAGTAGATGAGGAGTATTTAAAAACACTACAATCAACAGTAATTTAATATTGCACTGCACTTTTTAACACAGCTTCAATATCCATTAAAGATGATGAACGAACAATAATCATCCCTTCTTTATTAAGCAGCATATATGTAGGGAATTCATCCACTTTCATTACATCAATCACATTTGCACCCTGCAGACCACTTTGTTTATATTGAAATAACTGTGACCAGTTTAATTTATAGCGTACAATATATTCTTTGGTACGGGAAATATGCTGCTTATCTTCATAGGGAAAACCATAAACAACAATTTTTTCATGATATCTTTTTTCCATTGATACAATCTCAACAAAGTCTTTAATGCTTGAATCAGATTCTGTATGCCAGAAATGAAGCAGGGTATAACCCGGTGATTCTTTAAACTGAATGTCGATCAACTTTCCTGTGAGTAAATCTTTACCTGCTAATGAACGCAGCTTTGTGCCGACAGATGGGCCATTTTCCTGAGCTGTTACTGCAGCCCTATTCAGCAAAAACAATATGATCAGCAGCTTGTGCATAAATAGTATTCACTCTCAAAGTTAAATCAACTTATTTCTCATCCTTCCACCTCCACAAATGAACACAGGCATAAGTGCGGTAAGGCCTCCACTTTTCAGCCACCCTGTGCATTTGTTCCTGCAATAGTTTCTTATTTGATGTATCTAATTTATAAAGCCTGGTCATAGCCTGTTGTATGCCCAGGTCATCAACAGGAAATACATCTTCATGCTGTAATGCAAACATCAGGATCATTTGAGTCGTCCATTTTCCCACTCCTTTTATCTGTATCAACTTTTGCTGTACTTCTTCACTGCTCATTTTGTACAGATGCTTATCATCCAGCCCTTCTTCAATAAAAAAGCGGCACACATTATGTACATAGTTTGTTTTGGCATTACTCAAACCAATAGCACGCAATGTTTCCAAGGGTGTATCTAAAATTTGCTGAGCTGTTGGTTCTTTCTTTCCATACAAAGCAAGAAAGCGTTTATAGATTACATCGGCAACCTTAGTTGATAACTGCTGGCTCATGATGGATGCACAGAGATAGAGATAAATTTTCTTTCTTCTCACCAGCTCATGCGGATCCTGCAATTCTAAAACTTTTCTGAACCTTTTGTCTTTCGACAGATGTAAAATATA
>JANOIQ010000429.1:0-2014 GCA_031407835.1 Chitinophagaceae bacterium | reverse complement strand
GGCTGGGAAGGAACCATCGCTCATGAATTATTTCATCAGTGGTTCGGTGATTATGTTACAACTGAAAGCTGGAGCAACCTCACACTCAATGAATCGTTTGCCAATTACAGTGAGTTGCTCTGGGATGAATACAAATACGGAAAGGATAAAGGCGGTGCAACACAGTACAGTGCCATGCAGGGTTACCTGGGCAGCAACAGTGAGAAAAAGAATCTTGTTCGTTTTTATTACAGCGATAAAGAAGACATGTTTGATGCTGTGAGCTACAACAAAGGCGGACGCATCTTACACATGCTTCGCAATTTTGTTGGCGACAGCGCTTTCTTTAAATCACTGAACCTTTATTTAACCACCAATAAATTTAAAACAGCAGAAGCACACCAATTGCGTTTAGCCTTTGAAGAAATCACCGGTAAAGACCTCAACTGGTTCTTTAATCAGTGGTATTTCGGAAGCGGACATCCAACGCTAGATATCAACTACAGTTATGATGAAACAACTCGACAGGTAAAAGTTGTTGTAAAGCAAACGCAAAAAGACAAACTGTTTAAACTCCCTGTTGCTGTTGATATTTACAATGGCAGCAATAAAATACGTCACCAGGTTTGGCTGGAGAATGCAGTAGATTCATTCATGTTTGCATCGGCAACAAACCCTGATCTTTTCAATTTTGATGGAGACAAGGTTTTACTCTGCACAAAAAAAGAAAATAAAACAATTAATAACTACCTGCATCAATACAAGTATGCAGGTTTATACCTCGACAGAAGGGAAGCGATTGATTTCATTTCAAAAAAACAGGATGACCCAAAAGCTGTTGAGTTTATGAAACTTGCTATCAATGATAAGTACAGCGGCTTACGCAACTTTGCCATTGGCAAATTAGATTTGAAGAAAGAGCCTGTTGTAACGGCTGTTGAAACATCTTTAGCAGAAATAGCCAGGAAAGATGCCAGCCGTATTGTACGCAGTAAAGCAGTGGAAGTATTAGGTAATTTAAAAAAGCCAGCCTACAAATCACTTTTCCAGTCGTTGCTCAGCGATTCATCTTATACTCTCAGTGCAGCAGCATTACTTGCATTGGAGAAAATTGATGCAACTGCTGCATTAACTGAAGCAAAGCTTTTGTCAAAGCAGAAAATGAAAGGCGATTTGATGGAAGCCGTTGCCACCACATTAATCAAAAGCGGAGACGAATCTGCATTTGATGAAATTGCAACTGCTTATGGTAAAATGGGTTTATCACAGGCTAAGTTTAATTTAACTGCTGTGTTTGCCAATTTCATAGGAACAATTAAGAATACAGAGAAAGTTAAACGTGGTGTGGATGAGATTGTAAAATTCAGAGATGCCATACCTGAACAGTTTGGAGTTGGACCAGTAATGGACAATTTCTTAAAAACAATTATCGGCAAAAAAGAAGCAGCTAAAAAAACAGGTGAAGATGTAAATGCAATGCAGGAACAGATTGATTATATTAAAACAAAGATTAAAAACTAAATCAGTTTTAAACTTTCAGAAAGAACAAGCCACTCAAATTTGAGTGGCTTATTCTTTTAATATTTTCTTTGAAAACAAATTACCAACTTCCACCAGAACCACCGCCGCCAAAACCGCCGCCGCCAAATCCTCCAAATCCGCCGCCACCACTGCTTCCGCCGCCGCCCCAACCGCCGCTGCTTCCGCCTCCACCACCAAACCAAATAGGAGGAACACTGTTACTCCAGCCTCTTCTGCTCATCATTCCACCACCACCACGGTTAATTCTTGAAATAACAATCATGATAATGATGAACATAATAATCGCACCTAATGCACTTCCTCCGCCCTTACCCTTTCTGCCTCTATTGCTGTACCCTGCCGGAGCTTTATATTCACCTGCTGCGGCTTTCATCAAATCATCTGTGCCTTCATCTAAGCCACGGTAAATATCATTGGCTTTGAAATTGGGAATGATGTCATTCTCAATAATCGTTTTAGCTGTTATATCAGGAATTGCACCTTCCAGTCCATA
>JANOIQ010000407.1:0-4628 GCA_031407835.1 Chitinophagaceae bacterium | reverse complement strand
GCGTCTCGACTCTTGTACGGCAATGCAATTGGCAGCAATAAAACAACACCCTTAATAAAGTTTACAATCTATCAAAACGTGACTTAAAGGCAAATGTACTTTAAGTCACATAGAATAGTATTGTTCCATGGAAATGAAAACACTTGAAATATTCTTAGTGAACGATCAACCTTTTACCTGTCCTTATTGTGGAACAAGATGCGAAACACTCGCAGATTTTTATCATACAAATTCAAAGAGGTTTGTGCAGCAATGTTTGAATCCTGATTGCAGATTTATTTGTTACGAAGAAGAGGATGAATATTATCTTAAATTGTGGAAAGTAATTTAACCACTTATGAAGGAAGGACAAACACTTTGGACAAGAGAACAACTTATCCTCGCTATTAATTTATACTGTAAAATTCCGTTTGGTAAAATGCACAGTCGGAACCCAGAAGTAATAGCGTTAAGTGGTTTAATTGAAAGGAGTCCAGGTGCAATTGCACGAAAACTCGGAAACTTTGCAAGTCTTGATCCAACCCTTAAAGCACGGAATATTGGAGGATTACCAAATGCTGGCGAATTAACTGAAAAAATTTGGGCAGAGTTTTATAATAACTGGGACGCAGCTTTAATGGAAAGTGAAAAACTGCTTGCTCAAAAAAAACATACAACAGTAGAAAAATTAAATATGATTGAAGTTTCCGACTTGCTCAAAGAAGGAAAAGATAAAGAGCGATTAGTTAAGACAAGGGTTAATCAATCTATTTTTAGAACAGTTGTATTAGCTACATACAATAACTCATGTTGCATTACAGGAATTAATAATACAGAACTTTTAATAGCAAGTCATATTGTACCGTGGAGTAAAGATGAAAAGAACAGGTTGAACCCAATGAATGGCCTTTGTTTAAATGCATTACATGATAAAGCTTTTGATAACGGATTAATAACAATCAACGCAAATGATTACACAATTAGGGTTTCATCAAAACTTAAAAAGAAAAACGCACCGGAAAGTATTGAACGAAACTTTTTAAAACTGGAAGGAACTTCTATTCTTTTACCTGATAAATTTCGCCCATCAAAGGATTTGCTGAAAATTCATAATGATTTTTTCAAGCCATAAACTTCTGTTGCTTTTTAAAAAGCGAAGTCTAACATATTGCTTTGCACTGGCAATACGTTAATCTGTTACTCAAATAATCTATATTTGATTTTATTAAATACCCGAAAAACCAAAACCTTCTATGGAATTCCTCTCCACAACCGCCCTTTCAAATGAAATGGATATCCCAGCCAATGAACTTTTTAATAAGCTCAAATCACTTGGCTGGATTGACCGCAAAAATGACAAGTGGGTTTTAACTGACCTAGGTAAACAACAAGGAGGTCAAACCCGAACCAATCCAAAATTTGGAGAGTATATTGTCTGGCCTGAAAACATTTCAATCAACAATAATCCACAAGTAAACAACAAACCCAAACTGGTAAATGCAACTGCCATTGGGAAACATTTCAATATCTCAAATCAGCGTATTAACCTGATTCTCTCGGAACTTGGCTGGATTGAAAAAGATCTTGCAGGATGGGAGGTAACAAAGTTGGGCAAAACACTTGGTGGAAAACAGTTTGAAAATGAAACATCTGGTGGCACTTATGTTTTATGGCCCGAAGGTATTCTTTCAAATAAAAACTTAACGAATGTTTTCAAAGAATCCACACCTGTTATCGAACACCCAAAAACTACCCCGCAGGAAAAGGAAATACCACAAACTTCTGTAAGTAAACAAAGCTCAGAAAACTTTAGAGAAACTTTTCCTGCAACATTAAGAACAAAAGACGGACACATGGTCCGCTCAAGAGCAGAAGTAATTATTGATAATGCTTTATATGATTATAAACTGGCTCATGCTTACGAAAGAAAAATACCAATTGAGGAAGATTTATATTCAGATTTTTTTATCCCATCTGAAGGTGTTTATATTGAATACTGGGGAATGGAAAACGATCCAAAATATGCAGAACGCAAAAAAGTAAAAATCGAAATTTATAAAAAATATGATTTCAAACTGATTGAACTTACTGACTTAGATATTTCAAATCTTGATGATCACTTACCAAAAAAGCTTCTAAAATTTGGCATTAAGGTATATTGATAAATAGAAAATCCATTAGCACCTTAGGTAAAACAAATAAATGCAACTAATTAAACCCAGGTTGATTTCAGGTGAAATCATGACTCTTATTGAAGAAGCAGAAGAAAAAGTAGTTATTGTTAGCCCATATTATAAAATTTCCAAATGGTATAAACTTTTAAATTGTTTTGAAGAAGTTAGAAGCAGGAATATTGATGTTGAATTCTATGTCAGAGAAAATGAAAATGACAGCATACAAGAGCTATTAAATATCGGAGTTACTCCTATCTGTATTCCAAACCTTCATACAAAACTTTATCTCAATGAGAAGTATGGTATTGTTTCTTCAATGAATATGCTTTTAAGTTCAGATACTAACTCTTTAGATATTGCTCTAAAAACACAAACAACAGAGGAGTATTTAGATTTGTCAGGTTATTATACCCGTTATATTAAAGGATGTACAAGCTTTCACGATCAACCATTTGGTCATTACAACTGGATAGAAGAGCTGGACAAAAATCTGACTGCTACACTTGGCAGACAGCCATATATAACTGAACAAGATGGTAAGCTAACAATTAAAGTATCGGGAAAATATGAAGCATTTATAAGTAATGAACGAAAAAATAAATTTAGAATCTCTGGCATCCTTTCTCATAAAGAGTTTCAATTTGCAACGAGTAATAACAATATATTTCAAAGTTCAAATATGACCTTGGAATTTATTGCTGGCACCAGTCGTTATTATGATTGCATTTGGGGAACAATGGAGGATTTTAAAAGCCGCTCAATAAACGATCTGATTAATGGTGAGGAAAGGATAATTTCAGAAGCAATCGTAAAATTTATTTCAGGCGTTGAACAGTTAAAAAAAATGATTGCGAATAGAGCAAGAATGTAACCCCCAACTTCCGTCAGCCAGGGGTCTGGCCTTAGCCACCCCCGGGAGTTTGAAATCTTTTTCTTTCCCCTTCTAACTTCTCGCTTCTATCCCAACTGGAGCAGGTCTCCCGACCTGATTCCAATCCCCAACTGGAGCAGGTCTCCCGACCTGATTCCAATCCGTTACTTGTTTTAATATTTCAGAAAATTTTCTCTATCGAGTATCCTTAAAGGGTTATAGATTGCCCGCCCGGATGATTCGGTCGGACGGGCTTCGCCAAACAACAAGGTGACCCGTCCTGAAAAAAGTTGAGAATATTTCCTCAGCCAGCATAGGGTCCCCATGTTAGCGGTTCGTGCTACTTAGCTTGAAGTTGAAGAGGCTTCTTCTTTTTTGGTAAAATTATCTGTCTTGCTTTTGTCTTACGGGATTTCAGGAAATCACTAAATTCCTTTTCTTCTTTGTCGCTCAAAGGTTTGCTTACAAATACAAAGTCTTTGTCGTCCATTTTTTTAAAGTTTATCATAGCTTAAAGTCTTTAAAATATTTAGTTGTCAAAATAAATGCTTCTTTCGTGTCAATAAACATACGGTTGCCGCTAAAAAGTTTTGCTCCTAATGTTTGTTCATAATGTTCAACAAGTTGTGTCTTTGCTATAAATGAAACTACACCGTCATACTTTTTTTCAAACGACAATTTGCAACCAAATGCAACAAGGTTTCCTGCAACACCTCTATAAAGTTTATTCTTCCCTTTATTGAATTTTGCACTTTCAATTAAGTCCATATAAATGTGATCGCCTTTGTCTCTCAAACTGATAAGTCCATGAATGATTGCCGGGTTACTTACAGTTGTCAATTTATAAACTTGCTTTGACTTGTCTTTAAGTTCATTTTGCCAATTGAAAACCCATTCAGTTTTCTTAATATTTTTTCCGTCCGCAGGTTTTAATTTCACAATCAAAGTGTCAAAAACTTCGCCTGAAATTGCATTTTCAATAGAGTTTGTCAGCTTGTCAACCTCGAAGTCCAAATAAAATATTTCGTTCTTTTTCACTAAGCTAATTTACGAATAAACGAGGTCTTTTTCAAATGACGTTGAAGCTTGTTGCCTGTTTATAAGCATGACCGCTAACTGTTGCTCTTGACCACAGTAGCAGCAAAGCAAGATCAGGGAGTTTACCGGCAATCAGGCTGTATATTCCTGCCCGACAGTCAGGCGGGGATTGCCGGGGTCCTTTTTGTTTCTCCTGAGCGATAGTCGAAGAATTGGCAAGTTGCAAACTTCAACCGAAGCGTCGGGGCAAAAAGAAAAGAGAAACCTCCCTGCGCTTGCGCAGAAAAAAGTGTTGTTTCTCCTTTTTTAATCTTTGTTTGGTAAGTGAACAACAAAGGGGCAATTGATGGTTTTCATTTTACATCATTTTTGTGTACGATTACCAGGTTTTGATGTTGTGCGATTACCAGGTTATGATGCTAAAGTGTTGGTTTATAAAGCAATGGAGGCGTATTCTAAGAAGTGGCTAAAGTGCAAATTCTAATCTACGGCAGTGAAATCTCATTGTTACAAATGACATACTAAGTATAAGATTTCTCACATTTGGATCCGTCACTTCGTGACCC
>JANOIQ010000375.1:0-18516 GCA_031407835.1 Chitinophagaceae bacterium | reverse complement strand
AAGAAAAAACCTCCCGAAGGAGGTTATATTTTAAGCATCTTTCCCGTGACACTGTTTGTATTTCTTTCCGCTTCCGCAGGGACATGGATCATTACGGCCAATTTTTGGACCGGCGATAATGGGTTCCTGTTTTACGTTCTCAGAAGGATCGTAATAATCAGGAGTTTCCATCATTTCACCACTTCCTGCAGCCACCAGTTCATCTTTTTTCTGACGCAGTTTACTCATATCTGTTTTCTGCTGACGGCCTTCACGAATCTGTCCGCTGTTATTTTCTTCAACTGGTAATCCGGTGTGAGCTAAGAAGGAAACAATATTTTTATTGATCTCGCTGTTCAGCTGTTCAAACAAAGTATAGGCTTCCACTTTATAAATCACCAATGGATCTTTCTGTTCATAAGTAGCATTCTGTACTGATGTACGCAGATCATCCATGGCACGAAGGTGTTCTTTCCATCCTTCATCAATAAAGGCAAGTGTTGCTGTACGTTCCAGAGCATTCACTAATTCAAGACCTTTGGTATCGATTGTTTTCTGCATAGGTGTTAACACCTGTAAGCCACGTTTTCCATCGCTGAAAGGAACAAATACATTTTCAATATGAGCACCCTGCGTGTTCCTGATATTCTGGAAAACTGGTAACGCATCTTTTTTCAAAGCATCACATTTCCGCAGGTAAGCAGTTTTTGCTTCTGTATAAAGTGCCTGTGCCAATGAGTTACTATCTGCCTTATCCAGTTCTTCAGCTGTGATCAGTGTATCAATTCCAAAGCTGATGATACAGGCCAGTTTGAATCCTTCATGATCACTCTGTTCTTTGAAAGAAGCAATTAATCCATCTGCAACTGTATAAAATGCATTATCAATATCAAGTGCCAAACGTTCACCACTCAATGCATGATTACGTCTTGTATAAACAGCAGATCGTTGTTTATTCATTACATCATCATAATCCAGCAAACGTTTTCTTATACCAAAGTTGTTTTCTTCTACTTTTTTCTGAGCCCTTTCAATGGATTTTGTGATCATGCTGTGCTGAATCACTTCCCCTTCTTTGTAACCGAGTTTATCCATCATACCGGCAATACGGTCACTGCCGAACATACGCATCAAATCGTCCTCTAATGACACATAGAACTGTGATGAACCCGGATCACCCTGGCGACCGGCACGACCACGAAGCTGTCTGTCTACACGACGGCTATCATGACGCTCTGTACCAAGAATGGCCAAACCTCCCGACTCTTTTACACCTGTGCCCAATTTAATATCAGTACCACGACCAGCCATGTTAGTGGCAATAGTGATGGCACTTGGCAAACCTGCTTCAGCAACAACCTGCGCTTCACGGGCATGTTGTTTTGCGTTCAATACATTGTGAGGAATTTTTTTCACCTGCAGCATTTTGCTAAGCAATTCACTTACCTCAACTGAGGTTGTACCAACCAGCACTGGTCTTCCTGCTGCACGCAGAATTTCTATTTCATCGATAACAGCTTTGTATTTTTCCCGCTTAGTTTTATACACAAGATCCTGCCTGTCGTCACGAACCATGATTAAATTGGTAGGAACTTTAACTACATCTAATTTGTAAATATCCCAGAACTCACCTGCTTCTGTTTCGGCAGTACCCGTCATACCACAAAGTTTGTGATACATACGGAAGTAGTTTTGTAAAGTGATGGTAGCGTATGTTTGAGTAGCCGCTTCAATGTTCACATTTTCTTTTGCTTCAATGGCCTGGTGTAAACCATCACTGTAACGTCTGCCATCAAGAATACGGCCTGTTTGTTCATCAACAATTTTTACCTGCCCATCTAACACAACATATTCAATATCCTTATCAAACAATGTATATGCTTTCAGCATTTGCAAAACCGTATGAATACGATCTGCCTTTGCTGAATATTCCGTTAAGAAAGCTTCTTTCTTTTGTAATTTTTCAGGAGCCGGCATTTCACTTCGATCCAGTGTAGCCAATGAAGTACTGATATCAGGCATCACAAAGAAGTTGGGATCTTCATTGTTATTGGTGAGCATGGTTAATCCTTTATCCGTCAGATCAACCGAGTTGCTTTTTTCATCAATATGAAACAGTAATCCTTCATCAACTTTCGGCATTTCCTTTTGCTGATCAGAGAGATAATAATTTTCTGCTTTCTGCAATTTTACTTTAATACCCGGCTCACTTAAGTATTTAATCAACGGACCATATTTCGGTAAAGCTCTCCATGCACGCATTAATGCCAGGCCACCTGTTTTTGGATCATCATCACCATCAGCAATTGATTTCTTTGCTTCATTTAAATATTGCTGGGCGAGGCGTTTCTGTTCATCAATGAGTTTTTCAATACGGGGTTTCATGTTCTGAAACTGCTGTTCGTTGCTGCCAGTTCCAACCGGGCCTGCAATAATCAATGGAGTACGGGCTTCATCAATTAAAATACTATCCACCTCATCCACCATCGCAAAATGCAATTTACGCTGCACTTTTTCAGTTGTGTTCACCACCATGTTATCACGCAGGTAATCAAAACCAAATTCATTGTTGGTGCCATATATAATGTCAGCCATGTAAGCTTTTCTTCGCTCATCGCTGTTGGGCTGATGCTTATCAATACAATCAACGGTTAATCCTAAAAATTCAAAAATTGTTCCGTTCCACTCACTATCACGGCGTGCCAGGTAATCATTCACTGTTACCAGATGCACCCCTTCGCCAGCCAACGCATTTAAGTAGGCAGGTAAAGTTGATACCAGCGTTTTACCTTCACCGGTAGCCATCTCTGCAATCTTTCCCTGGTGCAACACACTGCCTCCAATTAACTGCACATCATAATGCACCATGTTCCAGATTACTTCCGAACCACCGGCCATCCATGCTTTTTTGTAATACACCTGGTCGCCTTCAATTCGCATGTGGGGTCTTTTAATCACCAGGTCTTTATCGAGTTGAGTAGCAGTTGCTTTTAATTCTTCATTATTAGTAAAACGGCGGGCAACTTCCTTTACAACAGCAAATGCTTCGGGATGAATTGTTTCCAAAACTTCTTCAATTTTTTTATCCCGCTCTTTCTTCAGCTTATCAATTTGCTGATACGTGGTATCTTTTTCCTGGATCTCATCTTCCGTTAAGGCTTCTGCCCTTACACTGAGATCAGCGATTTCTTTATCTATATCAGTAAGATGCTGTTGAATACGCTGACGGAACTCAACTGTTTTGTTCCTCAGTTCATCATTGGTTAATGTTTGATATTGCTGAAAGTATTGGTTGGTTTTCTCAACAATCGGCTGGAGTTTAACAACATCTTTCTCGCTTTTGCTGCCACCAAAAATTTTCGATAAGAATCCTAACATAATATTCTATTAATGAGTCAATTATTTGATTTGATCATGAACCTTGTCAAATACAATGCAAAGTTTGCATTAAAGCCAATTTGACAGAAGCTGTTCTGTTTTTACAGGGCGACAAAGGTAATGAAACAGAAAGACAGTTATTGACCATCATCCACATCCTTTATGAGACTATCTGCTGTTAATCAAATCACAATACAATTTTTGTTTTCCGAATTACCCTGCTCTACGGATATCTCTCCACCATTGAACCTATAGTTTTGCCACTTATAAAGTTAGAATTTAACCATGCAAGCATTTTAACGCTTTAACGTCTATAATTTAACACATTTGATAAAAACTAATTAACGAAAATATTCGTATTTCGTGACTCAAACAGCTTTATGAAGAAAATACTACTTATCACACTCGGTTTTTTTGCTTCTTTTCAATTGATGGCCCAAACAAAGAATAATGTTATGGGCAGGGTAACAGACTCAAGCGGTGAGAAGGGTTTAGACAAAGCAAGCATTAAACTTGTTGAAAAAGCTGCTCCTAAAGACACACTCCGTACCATGACCAATGCAAAAGGAGAATTTGGATTTGAAAAAATCCCCGGCTCTGGTTATTTTATTATAGTAAGCTATATGGGGTACAAACCCATGACCAAAGAATTTTTTAAACCATCGGAAGGTGTTGCCAAAATTGATTTGGGAGATCTTGTTTTGGTTAATGACTATAAGGACCTGGCAGAAATTGTAATTGAAGCCCCTGCTGTAACGATGAAAGAAGATACTGTTGAATACCGTGCCAGTGCGTTTGTAACCAAACCCAATGCAACAACAGAAGACCTCTTAAAGAAACTACCCGGTGTTCAGGTAGACAGGCAGGGAAATGTAACTGCACAGGGCAAAGCGGTAACAAGGATAAAAGTAAACGGCAAAGACTTCTTCTCAGGTGACCCAAAAACAGCAACAAAAGAAATACCGGCTGAAATGATTGATAAAGTACAGGTGGTAGATGATTATGGTGATCAATCTTCAGCTTCAGGTATTCGTGATGGAGAACCTGAAAAAGTAATCAATCTGCAGTTAAAAAAAGACAGAAACAAAGGTGTGTTTGGCCGGGCACAAGCTGGTTATGGAACAAACGACAGGTATCTGGGCGCATTAACGATTAACCGCTTTAACAACAGCAAGCAATTATCATTAATCACTAACAGCAACAATGTAAACACATCTACTTTTCAACAGGATGGAAGCAGCGGTGGAAATCAAATGAATTTTGGTGGAGGAGGCGGCGGCCGGGGTGGTGGCGGTAATGGAGGAGGAGGAAGCAGCACCGATCAGAACGGTATTACTAAATTGAACTCTATCGGGTTAAACTATCGTAATGATTTTGGCAAAAGGAATTCATTTTACGGAAGCTATACTTATTCTAACCGTGCCACTACAACAGAGCAATTTACTTCGCAGCAAAATTTATTAAACACTTCCAGCTTTATTAATAACACTGATCAGAATTCATTGAATAAAAATGGCACACACCGTGCATTTGGTAATCTTGAATTATGGGTTGATTCGTTTAATTATATCAAATTCAGTCCAAATTTTTCACTAACACGCACCAATAACCGTTCTGACAATGTATTTGATTTTTTCCGTGATAAATCAATCAAATCACAGGAGGGTTCTAACCGGAATACATCAACAGCTACCCGTCCTAACTTCAGAAGTAATCTGTTGTACAATCACCGCTTTCAAAAAAGAGGCCGCAACTTTTCGTTTAACAGTGATATTAATTTTTCAGGAAACGAATCAGATCAGTTGAGTGATAATTTTACCCGGTATTATGATCTCAGCGGGAATCAACGTCTTGATTCGATCCGCATCCAGAATATATTGCAGGATAATGTTAACCGCAGCTTCAGCTTGCGTGCAACATATACTGAGCCGGTAGCAATAGATCGTTTTCTTGATCTGAGTTATAATTTCAATAAAAACTTTTCCAGTAACAATCGCCAAAACTATGTTCAGCTTCCATCAGGCGGTGATTTTGACCTGATTGATTCACTCAGCAATGCCTATGAAAATAATTTTAATTATAACCGGGTTGGCGTAAGTCTTCGTACGGTTAAAAAGAAATACAACTATACGCTGGGCGTTATTCTGCAACCGGTTTTATTGCAGGGCTACAGCATTTCAAAAGACAGTGCATATAAAACTATTAATAACTTTAACTGGTTCCCGGTAGCACGTTTTACTTACAACTTTACCAGAACAAAAACTCTGAACTTTAATTATAATGGTAATGCAAGGCAGCCAAGTTTTGAGCAGTTACAACCCGTAAGAGACCAGAGCAATCCTCAATATCAAACAGAAGGCAATCCCTTTCTGCGTCCTTCTACCAGCCATACATTCAATACCAGTTTCAATAATTTCAATTTCAGTTCCGGCAGGGTATTTTTAACCAATCTGTCCTTTAATACTGTAAAAGATCAGATTGTAAATAATGTCATTTCAATCAAAGGACCCAGCGGTCAGCCAACTGGTACTCAGTTAACCAGACCTGAAAACGTACAGGGATATTATAATGCCAACTTGTTTGCCACTTATTCAAGACCATTCAAAAACCGGAAGTATGTGATCAGTACCAACAGTATGGTGAACTATAATAACAATATCAACCTGGTAGATGGCATTAAAAATACCGGCAGAAGCTGGTTGTGGACACAGGGGCTGAACTTTGAATACAATATTAAATGGCTTGAGTTGGTAACAGGAGCCCGATACAACCTGAACTATGCTGATTTCACCTTACCAACTTCACCCACTACCAAACAAAGTTCATGGACTCTCAGCAGTGATGCCCGTTTTGATATCGGAAGCGGCTTCATTTTCCGTTGGGATTTTGATTACACTATCAATAAAGGATTGGCGGCAGGTGTACAAAGCAATATTGCCCTGCTGAATGCTTCTTTGGAAAAAGAAATCTTTAAAAAGAAGAATGGAATTATCAGGCTGGCAGGTTATGATATTTTTAAACAGAATACCAATGTGAGCAGAAATGTATCATCAAATTTTATTACTGATACAAGAACGAACCGGCTTACGCAGTATTTTATGCTGAGCTTTACGTATAGGCTGAACAAATTTAATGGCCCGGCTAATCAGCAAAACAATAATATGCGCAGAATGGGTGGGAATAATATGAGAATAGAAAACGGAGAATAAACAACAGTTTTTTCATAAAAACACCTGTAAGAATGTATTCTTACAGGTGTTTTTATTTTTTGAAAAAAAATAAATAATAAATCATTATGCTTCCTGATATAAGCAAGATGGTAAGCAACTGTGTAAACACCCCCGCTAAAAATCCTTTTGTGAATGATACCCATTTTCTTCCGGGGAAAAAAGAACTGCAGGCCCAGCCAAAATAAGTTAACCAGCAGAAAATATATGCAATCAGGATTGGGTAATAATAACTATGAAGCAACATCCACAAAGGAGCAATGAGTAAACTGAAAAAGATAGATCGTTCTCCTGAGGCAAATGCTGCCAATACAAGGTTCTCAGCATAATTCAATTTGCTTTTTCTGAACATCAGCATACTGAAAAAAGCAAGAACCGGAACGTTGAAAAGGATAACCACATTTACATGCCTGTTAATAAACTCTGATACAGGATTAACGGGTATTTTTGAGCCTCCTCTATAACCCATAAAACCAGAACCGATCAGCAAAACAGAAGCAAACCCAACAACAAGGAACAAAAAACTGAATGGATTAAAATATTTTTTTCGCTTTCCCTCTATATATTCTCTGGCCACAAGTCCGGGATTTTTTGCCAGTTCTTTAACCAGGAAGAGGATGCCTTTATCTGCATGAGTAAATGCATGAATGATATCGTGCCAGATATGTTTTAAGTTCAACCGGTGAGTATCTGCTTTTTGTCCGCAATTGGCACAGAATTTCTGTTCCGGTTCAAAATCAGCAGCACAGTTTAGGCAGGTTGTTCCTTGCATGGGAAGGTTTTGGTTTGAGTGAAAATAAGAAACTTCACCTGAAATTTACAACTATCCAGTCCTCATTGCCCTGCTGAAAAGAACAGCATTTTATTACTTGTATATTCATTTTTCCTTTTCCACAATTTCATAAACCTCTGCCCTTTTTCATACACTTTCCTTTACCTTTGCGGCCGGAAAAACAAGTTTAAAGTTCCCGGTTTAAGGTTAGCAGGTTTCCTATTTAACGGCCAACTTTAAACGTTTCAACCTTTCAACGTTAAACGACAAAGAAATGCCCGGACAATTAAAAGAGGTACGTAACAGGATTAAAAGCGTTCAGAGTACACAGCAAATTACCAAGGCCATGAAAATGGTGAGTGCAGCCAAACTGCGTAAAGCACAGGATGCCATCATTCAAATGCGCCCTTATGCACAGAAATTACAGGAAATGCTGAGTAATATTGTGAGCAACAGCGATGGCAGTGTGAGCATGAAACTGGCCGATGAGCGTCCGGTAAATAAGGTATTGATCCTTCTTGTTACCAGCGACCGTGGATTATGCGGTGGTTATAATGCCAACCTGGTAAAATTAGCCAAGCAAACCATTACCGAGCAATATGCAGAACAGGCCCGAAAGGGAAATGTGGAAGTTTGGGGCATTGGTAAAAAAGGCGTTGAAGCCATGTTACGTGGAAATTATAAAACAAGCGATACCTACAAAGATATTTTCCACCATCTTTCTTTTGAAACAGTACAGCAGGCATCGGCAGCTGCCATGGAAGCGTTTGTAAAAGGCGACTACGATGTAGTGGAACTGATCTACAGCCAGTTTAAAAATGCAGCTACCCAGCAATTCAAAGCTGAACGTTTTCTTCCCATTCCAAAAGTGATTAGTACAGCAACGGCAAGTAAAACAAAAGCTGATTTTATTTTTGAACCTGGCAAGGAAGAACTGATTACAGAATTAATGCCCAAGATCCTCAATACACAATTATTCAAAGCAGTGCTGGATGCAAATGCATCTGAACATGGTGCAAGAATGACAGCAATGGATAAGGCAAGTGACAATGCCAGCGAATTGCTGCGTTCACTCCGTATCAGCTATAACCGTGCACGCCAGGCCGCCATTACAACTGAATTAACAGAAATTGTAAGTGGTGCAGCTGCATTGAATGGATAATTATTCAGTTGATAATTGATAATGCTGACCCGTTTTCAATTATCCATTATCAATTTTAAATTACAAAATGGAATTAAGTGTAATCATACCTCATATTGAAGCGCTCATCTTTACTGCTGAACGACCACTAACAACCTTAGAGTTGTGCGATATGGTGAACAATGCACTTGGTTTTATTGAAGACAGGGCATCGCTTGATCAAACGGAGGCAGCAGTTGAAGCCATCCGTGAAAAATACAATTCAGAATTTTACTCTTTTGAAGTAAGAGAAAGCGGCGGCGGCTGGCAATTTCTCACCAAGAAAGAATTTCATAAAACAGTTGCGCAAATCAATGGCGATAAGTTTTTGAAACGCCTCAGCACTGCATCATTAGAAACTCTATCCATCATTGCCTACAAACAACCAATTACGAAAGGTGAAATGGAAGCTATCCGTGGTGTGAACTGTGATTATGCTGTACAGAAATTACTGGAAAAAGAATTGATTGCTATCATCGGCCGTAACGAAAAACTTCCGGGTCATCCCTTGATCTATGCCACTTCCAGAACCTTTATGGATTATTTCGGCATCAATTCTCCTGAGGATTTACCAAAAATCAAAGAAATTATATCAAGTGAACTGGTTGAACCTACTGGTGTGATGAGTGATTTTCTCCAGGTAGCAGGTGATGAGGAAGAGGAATTATCATCAGACACATTGCTTGTAACAGAAGAAGGTGATTTGATTGAACAGGAAATTAAAGACGAAGAAATAACTTCAACTGAAGATGCTGTTATAGAAGATATCATACTCGAAGATGTTGTACTTCTTGAGGAAGAATCCGAAACAGAAGAAAAGCCTTCTGCAATTGAAGAAAACTTCAGCAACGAAGAGGAAGTAGAAGAAGAACAGAAAAAGGATGACGAAGAAAATGCATAATCTTTACTGATCAAAATTATATAAGCCGCAGTTGCGGCTTTTTTTATTAGTCTGGCAGCTTTATCGGTCAGGCCGCTTGGAGCGGTCAGACCATATCACAAATTCAATTAATTTCGCAGCTCACTCAATCGAAACATGATTCCATCTTTAGCAAACGATCAGCTGGTACAAATTGCAGAACAGTTTGGCACTCCCGTGTATGTATATCATGCAGAAAAAATTAAAAGTCAGTATGATAAGTTAGTATCGGCCTTTTCTGTACTTGACACAAAGATTTGGTATGCCAGTAAAGCATTGACGAATATCAATATTCTCCGTTACATTAAAAGCATTGGATGCAATATTGACTGCAGCAGCATCAATGAAGTGAAGATGGCTCTGCATGCAGGTTTCGCTGCCAGCAATATTTTATACACCAGCAACGGTATTGCCTTTGCAGAAATTGAAGACGCAGTTAAAGCAGGCGTTAACATCAACATCGACAGTTTATCTAATCTTGAAAAGTTTGGAAAAAAATATGGACACAGCTATCCTGTTGGTGTTCGTCTCCGGCCGAATATTTTAGCAGGTGGTAATATAAAAATATCCACAGGTCATAACAAAAGTAAATTCGGAGTACCTGTTGAACAGATTCCTGAACTGGAAGCTATTGTAAAGCAGCACAACATTTTTATCCGCACATTACACATCCACACAGGAAGTGAAATTAAAGATGCGGATGTATTTGTAAAAGGCATTGAAGTGTTGTTCGATTTGATTCCGCATTTTCCTGAACTGGAAGTGATTGATCTCGGTGGTGGATTTAAAGTACCTTACCGTCCTGAAGAAGAAGAAACCAATGTTGCTTTACTTGGACAAAAACTAAAGCAGGCTTTTGATGCACATCCATTGGCCGATCTTAAAAAACTGCAGGTGTGGTTTGAACCGGGGAAATTTTTAGTGAGCGAATGCGGCTATTTCATTTCACAGGTGAATGTGTTGAAAGAAAATGGTGAAGTAGATATTGCCGGAGTAAACACCGGTTTAAATCATTTGATACGGCCAATGATGTATGATGCTTATCATCACATCAAAAATATTTCCAACCCAACAGGCGAAGAAAAAAAATACATGATCACCGGTTATATCTGCGAAACAGATACGTTTGCCACCGATCGTTTGCTCAACGAAATAAGAGAAGACGATTACCTTGTTTTCTACAATGCAGGTGCGTATGGTTTTGAAATGAGCAGCAACTACAACTCAAGATATAAACCTGCTGAAGTGCTGGTAAAAGACGGGAAGTTTCATCTTATCCGCAGAAGAGAGGATTTTGATGATTTACTTACAACACAAATAGAAGTGTTTTGATATCACTATTAAGAAAATACAAAACATTTTTGACTTTTAGAATATAGTTGTAGTTTGTTTATTTTAATTTCCTAATGCATATCAAATTAAACTCCCTAAAAAAATATAAAAAAACAAGGTTACCCATACGAAAGTAAAACATACCCGATTTGGCTTTCAGACAACTTACATCCATAAAAAAATACTGACGTAAAATACTCAAATAAGGTAAATTGTTGATGTCTTTTGCTATTAATTCCCTTAGGGTCTAAATCAAAAATATAACACTCTTGATATTTGTTAGCGATAAATTGAATTTGCTTTATTGTAGTATCTAAAAACCAGTTCAAATCACTCTCTATAATATTATTATAAACCTTTGACCAGCTTTCTATGCTCTTTCTAATTATCCATTCGTAATCTGTAATTGCTACTTTCCTAAAATCTGAAAATTCTATTCTTGAAATAAGATAATTTGAATAATTCGCCTCTGGATAGTAGGTATTTGATTGCCAACTCTTATCATTTTCTGAATCAGCAATAATAAAATTTCGAAGTTTTAAAATTTTGAAATGTTCTTCTGCTGTTATTTTATCTGAAACCGGAAAATTATCCCCATTGCTTATTTCCCAAATAGATACATTCAAAGGCAAATGCGAATTGATATTTGTAAAAGATGATAGTACTTTCATAATTAATTTATAAATCTAAATTTATAAATGGTAACGTTATTCTTTAAAAACTCAATTGTTGGGAACTCAATCCCTGTAGGCGTATTTTGTCCAGAAGATGTGGGAATAAATTTTACAACAAATCCTCCAGGTAAATTAAACAAAGCTCCCTGCATGCCATTCGATGCAGTAAAAGTTTGAACACTCACGCCTAAATCATTGGCAATATCATCAAAAAATGATCTGGCAGCATTAGGGTCAGTACTGTATTTTAGAAAAGCCTGTTTACTTTGATTTCCAATTGCCTCATCATGAATTAAGTTCCAATCATACGCTCAATCATATCCAAACTCAAGATAAATGACTTCTTCGCAGTTAATTGAAACAAAAATATACGATTGAAAATGATCAAACTGGCCACCCCAACTTAATTTTTTATCTACTATTGAAAGCAATGGCTTGAATTTCACTGAAAAAGAGGCTGTTGGAATAAGTTGGTAAAATTTTCTATTAAATGTATCTATTAAAAGACTTCTATATTCAATAGACAAAGTTTCGTTAGCCCCTTCGTTGAGAAGATAGTAGTCAATATCCCCCTTGATTTGCTGAAGTGATACTTCAGTAAAATCACCATAGTCAATTTGTTTTAAATTATAGTTACCATATGGCACTTCATTCCATTTATCAAAATTTACATTTGTTTCAATGAGATGGTTACTAAATCCTATTTGTTTCATTTCAGTGAATAGCTCTTTACTAAATCCAATACAAGAACTTTCCCGGTAATTTTTGTATTTGTACTTAATGAGTTTCATGTACCCCCAAAATGAGAACATTTCATATGTTTTATTGACTACTTCTAAGCTCATATGGACGCATATTAATCAATAAAACGTATTTTGTACCTCTTGCCAGTAGGAAAAATAAACTCAATAGTTGGAAGGTGTGGTTGACTACTTGCATCAAAATAAAAGTTCACTCTAATTCCATCTATATCAAACCACCCTCCTCCGGAGCTTGTAGCATTTACGTTCTTACCTAATTTCTGAGCGAATTCATCGAAGAAAGATGAAGCTTGGGTAGGACTTACATTCAAAAATGATTGAGATGCCCCTGGATTGAAATCATCATGAAAAAGCTTGCCAATAAGACCGCCTGTCTTAGATTTTATCGTAGTGAGTAGCCCATTAAATGCACTTACAGGCAATTCTTTAATTTTATCGAAAGCCTTCCACGCTTTATTAACCAGCGGAGTTAAATGCCAAACGTCAACAATCGCATCAATCACTGCTAATGCTGGCACTTTCTTTTTTACAATATTCAGTATTTCCCCCAATGCTCCAAGCCAATCTCCATCTTTTGCTTCTTCAATTGCATCTTTTATTGATTGCCAATCGCCATATCCGGGTATATATTTACTAATCACTTTCCATCCCAGTTCTAATGCAAGTTCTTTAAATAAAGCCGACATCCAAGGATGAAAAACAGCTTCAGAATTTTTGTACTCTTCCACTAATTCTTTTAAAGTTGGATTAACTTCTATTTCTTTTAGGAATTCCTTGACTAATAACTCTTTATCTGCAAGAGTTAAATCGCTATAGTTCTTGTTTACCAGATCCTTTACATTTTGTTTCAGTACAGGATTATTCAACAAATAATACGCCTGTTGAGTATGCAACTTCAAATCCTGTATTAACGAGTAAAGATCAGGATCTGTTACATTTATACCCATATAATGAAACCAAGGTATTTTTCTTGATCTTGGGTTCTGAGCCAACTCATCATACCTGATTTGGCAATAATCAAGATAGGAATTATCAACCATCATATAACCATAATGACTTTGAGCAAGCCGTTTCATTTCCGTTTCAGTAAGTATGCCGTCGCTTGATGTAATGTAATTATAGGTTTCTTCGCTGGCAAAAGGATGCGTATCTAAAAATGAAACTTCAGCATCAGTTAAGTAAAGCTCTTGATGCAGATATTGTACTGTAGATGTGCTGCCTGTAGGTGGGCCTCCTGTACCTCCGCCTCCGGTGGAACCCCCACCTGAAGAACCGTTACCCGTACCACCTGAAGAAGAACCACTTCCCCCTCCGTCATCTATCCAAAAAAGAAAGTTGCTGCACTGCTGAGTAGTATAATACTGTGAATGATCGGTACAGAGTTGTCCCTGATGGCTTGGGATGGGACAACCATAGTAGCCATATATAATACAGAATTCGAGTGACTCATATTTCGCATAATAGCGACCTGTAATGTTTTCAGAAGGGTGGCCATTGACAGACTTAAAAGTTATTAATTCAGTTCTGGAAGTATTGAGAGTATCATTGTTTTTAGATAGCAACCTTTTATCATATATAACAAAGCTCTCAGTACCAAAAACCTTGTTTTGTAAAAATATCATCAGGTTAACAAGGTTTGATGCATTTCTATGTTCAGAAGAAGAAAATCCATAGTTTAAATAGTCTTTTTCGTTAAGAAAATTTGCCGTAACAGAATCGCCAACCACTTTGCAGGCTATTGCACCTTCAACTTCTTTACTTCCTTCGGGTACAAGTGGCACAAAAACATAGTTTGTATCAACTGTTGAAGTTGTGCCTTTCCCTGCTATTTTTGACGTCTTTGTAATTAAAACTGCTTTGTCCCAATAAGGGAAGCCCGAACTTTTTGATACCCTGACGGCGAGCTTGCCATTGCTATCTTTTGCCTTAAGTTTATTAATGATCTTTTTTACAACTGTATTTGCAGTATCTGCAACTGTATAAAATTTTTCTTTTGCATTATTATAAGAGAATTCAAGTTCTAAAATGTCAGGTTTTGAGAGCTTTCTACAGGATTCAGAAGTGATAATAAATATAAAAGCAAAAAAAGAAAGGTAAAAAAAGAGTTTGTTCATTTGCAGTTAGTTTAACGTTTGAATACGCAAGAAAAGGCATGTGCTTAATATAAACAATACTACTAAACGGGTAGTTTAAAAAAAAAATACTGCCATAACATTGCTTCAACTCACTCTAAACCCGCTTTATTCATATTTCGTACCTTGCCCCCTCTATCGTTTTATGCGATTGCTTTCTAAAAAATCAATACAATGAACAAAGAAGAACTACGTGCGCAACAGGCATTGGAATATCATGCAAAAGGAAGACCGGGAAAAATTGAAGTGATTTCTACCAAAGAAGCAAAAACACAACGGGATTTATCATTGGCTTATTCGCCGGGTGTAGCAGTACCCTGCATGGAAATTCACAACAATCCTGAAGACGTTTATAAATATACTGCCAAAGGAAACCTGGTAGCAGTAATCAGTAACGGAACGGCCGTGCTGGGGTTGGGTGATATTGGCCCCGAAGCAGGCAAACCCGTAATGGAAGGAAAAGCAGTGTTGTTTAAAATCTTTGCTGATATTGATGTATTCGATATAGAACTGAATGAAAAAGATCCGGAGAAAATTATCCAGATTGTAAAAGCACTCGAGCCTACATTCGGCGGTATCAACTTAGAAGATATCAAAGCACCTGAATGTTTCATCATTGAACAACGGCTGAAAGAGGAAATGAAAATCCCGATCATGCACGATGATCAGCATGGAACAGCCATCATCAGCTCTGCTGCCTTATTAAATGCTCTGGAACTGCAGGGAAAGAAAATTGATAAAGTAAAATTTGTAGTGAATGGTGCAGGTGCTGCTGCCATGGGCTGTGTATTATTATATCAATCATTGGGTGCAATGCCGGAAAACTTTTTAATGTTCGACAGTAAAGGTGTGATCCATACCGGCAGAACAAATCTGGACGATAATAAAAAACGTTTTGCTGTTACTGTGAAAGATCCGGATATGACATTGGCTGATGCCATGAAAAATGCTGATGTTTTTATTGGTTTAAGTGTAGCGAATGTAATTACCGGTGAAATGGTAAAAACCATGGCAAAAAAACCGATTGTATTTGCAATGGCCAATCCCGATCCCGAAATTGGATATGATGAAGCAGTTGCTGCACGTAATGATGTAATTATGGCAACAGGCCGAAGCGACTATCCCAACCAGGTAAACAATGTGCTCGGCTTTCCTTATATCTTCCGTGGTGCATTGGATGTTCGTGCCACTAAGATCAACGAAGCCATGAAACTGGCTGCAGTAAAAGCGTTGGCTGAATTAGCCAAGACTCCTGTGCCTGATATTGTAAACATGGCCTATAATGAAAAGAGTATTTCTTTTGGTCAGACTTATATTATTCCCAAACCACTTGATCCAAGATTGCTGAGTTATGTAGCACCTGCTGTTGCAAAAGCAGCCATGGAAAGTGGTGTGGCACAAAACCCCATTACGAATTGGGAAGAATATGAATTACAACTCAATAAACGTTTGGGAATAGATAACCAGCTGATGCGTGCCATTGGTAACAAAGCAAGAAAAGAACCGAAACGTGTGGTATTTGCTGATGCAGAAAATGTAAAAGTGCTCAAAGCAGCACAACTGGCATTTGAAGAAGGAATTGCTTATCCTATTTTACTGGGTGATGTAAAAAATATCAACGACTTAGCCGACATGAATGGTATTGACCTTGCAGGTATACCAGTACTTGATCCTAAAAGTAAAGAGCAGGAAGTGTTGCGAACTGAATTTGGTTTACAGTTATTTTTAAAACGTCAGCGCAAAGGGTTGAACCGTTATGAAGCCAACAAAATGATGAAGGAACGTACACATTTTGGTTGTATGATGGTGGAAAGTGGTGAGGCAGATGCTATGATCAGCGGGTTGAGCAGAAAATATGCTGATACAATCCGTCCTGCATTACAGATCATTGGCAAAGATGATGATGTAAAGAAGATTGCGGGGATGTATATCATGCTCACCAAGCGTGGACCATTGTTCTTAGCAGATGCAACCGTTAATTTTAATCCGAGAGCAGATGAACTGGCTGATATTGCTCAGCTCGTGGCAAAAGAAGTAAGGACATTTGGTATTACGCCACGTATTGCCATGCTGAGTTATTCCAACTTTGGCAGCAGCGATTCAGCTGAAGCAAGATTGGTTGCAAAAGCAAGAGAGATTGTTAAAGAAAGAGAGCCAACTCTTGTATGTGATGGTGAAGTGCAGCCCATTGTTGCTTTTAATAAAGAGATCCTGAAAGAAAATTATCCGTTCAGCGAGTTAGTGAATGGCGAGCCGAATATTCTCATCTTTCCCAACCTTGCCAGCAGCAATATTGCTTACAATCTGTTACAGGAAGTGGGCGATGCCGATGCTATCGGACCCATTTTACTGGGATTAAAAAAACCGGTACATATTTTACAACTGGGAAGTTCTGTACGTTCTATTTTCAATATGGTACTCATTTCTGTTGTGGATGCACAAATGAAAGGGAAAGGAAATACAGAAGAAGTGGTGAAAAAATCACCCCTGTGGAAAAGGTTCAAAAAAGTGAATCATGAAATATAATTCTGAGTAAGTAAGCCCGGTTATGGTTTCTACTTTACGATTTGTATCTTCATGAATTCATTTTACATTGACTATTGACATAATAACTATGAATTTTTTTACATCACTTGGCCGCTACCTCATCATGATAAAAGGCATGTTCTCCAAACCGGAGAATCACCGCCTGTACTGGAAAGAACTGATGCACCAGTGCAATGAAATTGGCGTACGTTCTGTCGGGATTGTTGCCATCATTGCTGTGTTTCTTGGTGCAGTAACAACGGTGCAAACAGCTTACCAGTTAATCACTCCCTTAATTCCTAAAACAGTGATTGCTGTTATTGTAAGAGATAACATCATTCTTGAATTGGCACCCACATTAATCTGTGTGGTATTGGCCGGTGTAGTGGGAAGCCGTATTGCAAGTGAGCTGGGTAATATGCGCATCAGCGAACAGATCGATGCACTGGAAATTATGGGTATCAATACCAAAGCTTATCTCATCATGCCAAAAATTCTGGCAGCACTCATTGTAGTTCCCTGCCTGGTTGTATTGGCAGCAGTACTGGGTATCTGGGGCGGAAGGATGGCAGGTGAATTATCGGGTATTCTTCCCGCTGATATTTACAATGACGGGTTACTGGAAGATTTCATTCCTTACAATGTGGTGTTTGCCATGAGTAAAACCTATACCTATGCATTCATCATTTCAAGCATCCCTGCTTATTACGGTTACCATGTAGAAGGTGGTTCATTGGAAATAGGAAGAGCAAGTACCAAATCAGTAATTGTAAGTTGTATTTTAATTTTATTAGCCGATTACGCATTGGCAGCTATTTTATTATAACAGCATGATCGAAATCAAAAATATACACAAAGGCTTTGGCGACAAAACAGTGATAGAAGATGTTTCTGCAACGCTTGAAACAGGTAAATGCAATCTAATCATTGGTGCAAGTGGAAGTGGGAAAACCGTATTAATGAAATGCCTTGTTGGGTTATTTGAACCAGACAGTGGCGATGTATTGTACGATGGCGACAGTTTCACCAACATGAATGAAGAAGGCCGCAAACAATTACGTCAGCAGATTGGCATGCTGTTCCAGGGTTCTGCTTTGTTTGATTCCATGACGGTAGAACAGAATGTAATGTTTCCTTTAGACATGTTCACCAAACTTTCGGCAAAAGAAAAACATGAAAAAGCAAATGCAGTTCTGGCAAGAGTAAATCTTACCGGGGCCAATGCAAAATTTCCGGCAGAGATAAGCGGTGGTATGAAAAAACGTGTGGGTATTGCAAGGGCCATTGTACTTAATCCGAAATTTTTGTTTTGTGATGAACCCAACTCCGGCCTCGATCCAAAAACATCATTGGTGATTGATAAACTTATTAAAGAAATCACCATTGAATTTGGTATGACGACGATTGTGAACACACACGACATGAACAGTGTAATGGAAATCGGCGATAAGATTATCTTCATGCACCAGGGCCGTAAAGAATGGGAAGGCACTAATCATGATATTATCTTCAGCAAAAATGAAGAGCTCAATCAATTCATCTTTGCTTCAGATTTTTTACAGGATGCAAAAGACATGCGGATGCTTGAAGCAAAAGGAAAAATCAGCGACGACAGGAACATGGATGAGCTGATGAA